>NZ_JBYLHW010000007.1:0-60686 GCF_057747715.1 Bacillus sp. JST-5
GGAATGAAAGAGTCAAGCGAAGTAGGCTTGACTCATGAATGACATCCTTTAGAATGAGTCCAAGGTGAAGAAGGTAAGAAAATAAAAAATTAAGAAAAACAGAGAATAGACGAATTTTTGTCCGAAAATTAGGGGGTCAGACCGACTCCTTATACATTTTCATCTTCGACTCATCGACTTGCAAATAAAATTACCTAAGTTGCAAGTTTTCACGTCGTGCAAATCACACATCCGTACACAAAATACAGGGCACGGATATGTAAATAAAAAAATTTAGGAGAAATTGTAACCCTCAATTTCTCCTTCTTTACTTAAAAACAAGTTTTTTATTATGGGAAAAGAATGAAACCGACGATCGTTGATATGATTAGACCAATGATGACAGGAACGAAGCTTTTTCTAACTAGTTCCATAACTGGTACTTTGGAAAAACCGGCAACTGCTACAAGGGAAGACCAAGCAATCAATGTTCCGCCACCAACCCAAATAGCACCCATTTGTCCGATTGCAGCCAATGTTTCTACATCGATTCCGACCGTTTGCCCTAATGCTCCTGATAAAGAACCAACTAATGGTAAACCTGAAAATCCTGACCCATCAAGACCTGTAATCATTCCAATCAGGAGAATTCCAAATCCAGCGATTATTGCGCTTTCTGGAATGTAATGTTGTCCTGCAATAATTAAATCGAATAAAAACGAAGGAGTTTCATCCGGATTCACCATTAATATTTTCGCTGATAATTCTCCGCTTCCAATAAAGAAAAATCCTGCAATCGGAATAACCGGTCCCATCGCTTTAAAAGCGAATAAAAATCCTTTGACTAAATGGTCACTAACATCTGTAAGGAATTGTTTCGAATGATTAAAGAGCGAAGCAAATATGAGTAATAGAATCGATGCCCCGCCAATAAGCGCTGCCCCTGTTCCGCCTTCAAGCGAAGGAATACTTTCATTAAATTTTGAAAGAATCATATAAATGATAATCATTAAAAATGTGAGTGGTACAATAATCGCAAACAATAAGCTAAACGGACGATTTTTTCTCGTTTCATCCTTTTCATTCATAATCCCAGATTCCAGATGTTTATTTTCCCACTCTTTTAGATAGCTCATTGATGGCTTACGAATATGTTTAATTAACGTGAAATATGCAATTACTAGGGCTATAATTCCTGTGACAATTGATAAAACTAACGCGCGATCTGCAACGACTCCAATATTAGCTGAAGCTGAAGTTGCTGTAATCGTCGGTGCAATTTGAATCACGTAGTCGGATGATAAAGCCATCCCTTGACCTGCCAAAGATATGGCAATAGCAGCACCTATTGGTGGCAGCCCGGCTCGAATGGCAACTGGAATGAGTAGCGCACCGACAAGTGGAACAGCGGGAGTTGGCCAGAAAAATAAAGAAATCAAATAGGTGACGATTACAATGACCCAAAAGGAAATATGACCATTTTTCATCACTCGTTGAAATGGAGTAATCATTTGTTCATCGGCACCAAGCGATTTTAATGAATGAAGCAAAGCGGTCATTATCGCAATAATTAAAAATATATTAAATAACTCGCCAGCAGCTGTTAAACTTGCATTAAAAATTGTCTGCAAACCGAAGATGAAGGATTCTCCATATATCCAACCAACTAAAAAAGTAACGATAATCGCTGGAACAACGACATTTTGTCTAAACAACATCGTTAAAATAATTAAACATGTACCAATGAGATACATCCAATGTGCTGCTGTTAATTCCATGCAGAAAACTCCCTTCAAAAGAGGATCAAACAAAAAAGGTGTACTATAGCCTATGTCAGTTTTGGCAGTTGGTGAAAAAATCCTAAACATTTCTATTAAGGGAGGACAAAGATAGGAGATTTGTCTGACTCAGATTTCTAGTAAATTAATTAGACAAAAATGAATGAATTACATGGTCAAGCTATTTCCAAAATGATTCAATTAAATGAGAATGATATATAATAAGAAGTTTTTCGGTATGGATAATTTCATTGAAATATATCATTGAGGTTGCCCTTATACGTATTACAACTTATAAAGTTGGAAAATTCCCATTCTAAGCTTGGAAATTTCAATCCATCACATGGAATTCGCACGCACCAACAGTGTTTAATTAGTATTATAATGTTGGTTAAAAAGTTATATCGCACCCACTAATTCTTCTTCTCCAATAATAAAATAACCATAATATTATTATGTAAACTTTAATCATTCAATTCTATTTCCAAATTCATAGAGAAGGGGAGACTCGCGATCATTTCGTTTCAATGTTTGATAGTTGGACATTGATTATAGATAATATGATAAGAAATCAATTATTTTCTATGTAAACTATTGTTTGTCATACTAAATTTTTCTGTTCTTTATTCAAAACTTGTACTCATTTTTCCAAATCTTTATATATATGATGATTAAAGAAAACAACCCATAATAAATATGACAAAAAAAGGAATATTGGTAGCCTGCTATTGACTTTTATGAAAAAAAGAGTATGATTATTATTCTGTTAGGGTTACTTGTGTTTGTTGTAATGAATAACATATTTATAGTTTTTTAGTATTATTGGATAAAAAAGGATATTCGATACTTTTGACATATTTAAAAAAATGAAAAACTATGAGAAAATGTACGATATGAAAGTAGGTGAAAAGTTTGAAAAACTTTATTAATATGAATCGCATAAAAGACCGTTATATTGCTTTTTTCTTTTTAGCAGTGATTTTGCTCTGGTTGAAAACATATTTTACTCAATTAACACAATTTAGCCTTGGTGTAGATAGTACATTTCAACAATTTCTATTATTCTTAAATCCGCTTGGTTCGGCGATTTTATTCTTAAGTATTTCATTCTTTTTCAAAGGTAAAAAAAGATATTCAGCATTGTTAACGATTTATTTTCTAATGTCGTTTTTATTATATGCAAATGTTGTTTACTATCGATTCTTTAGTGATTTCATTACGTTCCCAACATTAATGCAAACGCAAAACTTTGGGAATCTAGGTGGAAGTATTTTAACACTGATTAATCCTACAGACATTTTCATGTTCGTTGATTTTATTATCCTAGTTGTTATTCGAGCATTTAAATGGATTCAAATAGATGATAGACCGTTTGCTAGACGTAATGTTTTTGCATTAGTATTACTAGCATTGAGCATTTCTAGTTTTAACTTGGCACTTGCTGAATCCGATCGTCCGCAATTATTAACAAGAGGATTTGACCGTAACTATATTGTGAAATATTTAGGAATGTATAATTACACGATTTATGATGCTGTGCAAAGTACTAAAGCTTCTGCTCAACGTGCATTAGCTGATACTGATGACGTTACAGAAGTGCTAAACTATACTCGCTCAAATTATGCAGAACCAAATCCAAAATATTTCGGTATTGCTAAAGGAATGAACATTATTTATATTCATTTAGAATCATTCCAAAACTTCCTAATTGACTTTGAATTAAACGGCGAAGAAGTTACACCGTTTATTAATTCCTTTGTTCGTGACCCAAATACGATGTATTTTGATAACTTTTATCATCAAACTGCTCAAGGAAAAACTTCTGATGCTGAGTTTATGTTGGAAAATTCATTATTTGGTTTACCACAAGGTTCTGCTTTTATAACTAAAGGATTAAATACGTACCAAGCAGCACCAGCTATTTTAAAACAAACACAAGGTCATACATCAGCAGTTTTCCATGGGAATGCTGGTTCATTCTGGAACCGTAATGAGATTTACAAATCGTTCGGTTATGACCACTTTTTTGATTTAAGCTATTATGAAGCACAGCCAGAAGATATGGCTGAATATGGATTGAAAGATAAACCTTTCTTTGAACAATCTATTCAATATTTAGAGTCTTTACCTGAACCATTTTATACAAAATTTATTTCTGTATCTCACCACTATCCTTATTTAATTGAGGAAGAGGAAGCAACAATAGATCCACATACAACAGGAGATGGTTCTGTTGACCGTTACTTCCAAACAGCTAGATATGCGGATGAAGCTTTAGAGGAATTCTTCCAATACTTGAAGGAAAGTGGATTGTATGACCGTTCCGTAATCATTATGTACGGTGACCACTATGGAATTTCCGAAAATCATAATCGTGCGATGGAACAAGTATTAGGGAAAGAAATTACTCCATTAGAAAGTGCTAAATTACAAGAAGTTCCATTAATGATTCGCGTACCTGGCATGAAAGGCGGAATCAATCATACGTACGGTGGTCAAATCGATTTATTACCAACATTGCTTCACTTAATGGGAATTGATACGAAAGATTATGTACAATTTGGTACAGACCTTTTATCAAAAGACCATGAAGAAGTGGTGGCTTTCCGTAATGGAGATTTTGTAAGCCCAACAATTAGTTTTGTCGGAGGAAAGTTTTACAATACTGAAACTGGTGAAGAAATTAATGATGATCAACTAGAATTAGCTGAACAATATGAGGAAATTGTCGAACAAAAACTTCTGTATTCGGATAAAGTTGTGAATGGGGATTTATTAAGATTCTATACACCAAACTCTTTTACACCTGTTGATCGTTCTAAATATAATTACACAAAAAAAGAAAATGATTCTAATATCGAATAAAGTCTCGGAATTAAATTTCCGAGGCTTTTTTTCTTACGTTAGGATAATTTTATAAACATTATATTAAAATGTTTATAAAATCATTTGTTATGGAGGTTAATTTTTAATGGAAAATGAGCACTTATTTTGGAAAGCAACCATCGATGACCTTTGTAATGGTTATATTTATGACAATAATCAATATATTTGTTTAATTTGTCGTGCAACGTATGAAGATGGTGTGATTTACCCTATGAATAAAGAATTATTTGAAGCACGTAAAGCCATTAAAGCACACATTCAAGAAGCACATACATCTATGTTTAACTATTTATTACATATGGATAAAAAATACACTGGATTATCCGATCATCAGAAAGAAATCCTTCAATATTTTTATGAAGGATTAAAGGATAAAGAAATTGTAAAAAAAATCAATGCGGGAAGTACATCAACGATTCGACAACATCGCTTTAAATTTAAAGAAAAAGAAAAACAGGCGAAGATCTTTTTAGCTTTGATGCAATTATTAAACAACAATAGAAAAGACATTCATGAAGAATTTGTACCAATTCATAAGGGGGCGAAGATGGTGGATGATAGATATGCCATAACAGTTGAAGAAAGAGAAAAAGTATTGAATACATATTTTAAACAAGGAATAGATGGTCCACTAGAAAGTTTTCCAAGTAAAGAAAAGAGAAAAATTATTGTATTGCAACAAATTATGAATCGCTTTGATCGATCAAAAAAATATACAGAGAAAGAAGTCAATGAAATTTTAAAACAAATCTATGCTGATTACGTGACCATACGCCGATATTTAATTGAATATGGATTTATGGATCGAAATAAAGATTGCACAGAATATTGGGTGAAACAATGAATATAAATGTTGAATTAACAAGATTTAAAGTAAAAGAAGGAAAGTCAGCAAAAGTTGATGAATGGATGGAATTTTTAAATAAGCATATGAATAAAGTGTTACTTACATTAAAGGATGAAAAAATGTATGTAGAAACGATCTTTCGAGAAAAAAGAAACGGCGTTGAATATTTATACTGGTATTCTATTCAAGGGAATGGTGGACAATCCGTTGAAGAGTCCAATCATTGGGTTGATCACATTCATCTTCAATATTGGAAGGAATGTATCGATCCCAATGAAGAACCATTGGATTTAAATACAGAAGTCGTGATGATACATCCAAACATTCAACAAGCCATTATCCAATCAATGTAGCAATAATATTTTGTCGAATTTGACTAGAAGTTTTTTCAAACATATGCTAATATTAAAGTAAATTAAATTAAGTGGTTAGAGACGAAGAGAGACCATGCAACATTTTAGTACAGATCGTACTAAAGTGTTTGTCATGGTCTTTTTTCGTTATCCACTAGTAAATATTTAGTAAGAGGATAATTCAAAGGGAAAATCGGAGGAGAAACATGATGAACATTCAATTTTCTGGAAAAGATCGTGAACGTATTTTAGAAACCATGTCAAAGGAAAAATATGATGTTTTTGTCATAGGTGGTGGAATTACAGGAGCAGGTATCGCTTTAGATGCCGCCTCTCGCGGAATGAAAGTCGCACTTGTAGAAATGCAAGATTTTGCTGCTGGTACATCCAGTCGTTCTACAAAGTTAGTTCACGGTGGATTAAGATATTTAAAACAGTTCGAAATTGGAATTGTTAAGGAAGTTGGAAGAGAGCGTGCCATTGTATATGAAAACGGGCCACATGTCACTACACCTGAATGGATGTTACTTCCATTTCATAAAGGAGGGACTTTTGGGCCACTCACGACTTCCATCGGACTAAAAGTGTATGACTATTTAGCTCAAGTAAAAAAATCTGAACGACGCAAAATGTTATCCGCTGAGGAAACTCTTCGTAAAGAACCATTAATAAAAAAAGAGGGGTTAAAAGGCGGTGGATATTATGTCGAGTATAAAACCGATGATGCGCGATTAACCATCGAAGTTATGAAAGCAGCAATTACTCATGGTGCACACGCTGTAAACTATACAAAAGCAGAACAATTTATTTATAATGACGCAAAAAAAATTATAGGAGTAGTTGTTAAAGATTTAATCACTGATAAAACATATAACATTTATGCTGATGTTATTGTCAATGCATCAGGTCCTTGGGTCGACCAAGTTCGTAAAAAAGACTATGCAAAAAATAATAAACAATTGCGTTTAACAAAAGGAATCCATTTAGTATTTGATCAATCAGTATTCCCATTACATCAAGCCGTCTACTTTGATACCCCAGATGGTCGGATGGTTTTTGCCATTCCTCGCGACGGAAAAACGTATGTAGGGACAACTGATACCTTTTTTGACGAAGACATTGCACATCCTAAAATGACAAGTGAGGATCGTGACTATGTCCTTCGAGCGATTCATTATATGTTCCCTGATGTTAAAGTAACGGCAAAAGATGTTGAATCTAGTTGGGCTGGTGTCAGACCATTAATCTATGAAGAAGGAAAAGATCCTTCTGAAATTTCGAGAAAAGATGAGATATGGGAAGTTGAAAGTGGTCTAATCACCATTGCTGGTGGAAAATTAACCGGATACCGTAAAATGGCGGAAAATGTAGTCAATATCGTATCTAAACGTTTGCAATTACAAGGAAAAACTTATAAACCTTGCCAAACAGCTCATTTACCGATCTCCGGTGGGGATTTTGGCGGTTCTAGTCAATTTCCGACATTTGTAGAGAAAAAGGCAAAAGAAGCAATTTCTTTCGGTTTAACGACAGAAGAAGGCTATTATTTAGCAAAAAAATATGGCTCCAATGTCGATGAACTTTTCCGATATGCAAAACAATGTGCAGATAGTGATGAAACACTCCCACCATTTGTCTATGCACAATTGCTATACGCCATTGAACAAGAAATGATCGTAAAACCGGTTGACTTTTTCATTCGTCGAACAGGTGCATTATTCTTCCAAATTCAATGGGTAAAAGAATGGAAAGATGCTGTTATTGAAAAAATGGCACAAATATTCTCTTGGACAGAAGAACAAAAAGAAGAGTATAAAAAAGAATTAGAAAAAGAATTGCTTGATGCCGTCGTACCTGTTGACGAACAATAAAGGATGACATATGATTGGATTAAAAATCATGTAGGTGACGTGGATGAAGAGCGTTACATGTTGGAAAACGATGAATGACGGGACGGATATATTTGTAAAGAAATGGACGGATGAATCGAAGCATCCTAAAGCCATCGTTCAACTTGCGCACGGTATGGCAGAACATATTGAACGCTATGATGCTTTTGCTCAATTTTTAGTGAACAACAATATATTTGTATTCGGAAACGACCATCGTGGACATGGAAAAACCGGTGAAAAGTCTGGCATATTCGGATATTTTGCAGATGAAAATGGCTTTGAACGTGTAGTAGATGATTTATATGAAATCACGCAAATGATTCAAACAGAATATCCTAATCTTCCATTGTTTCTAATGGGTCATAGTATGGGTTCCTTTTTAGTTCGCCGATATATACAAAAATATTCAAATATTGATGGAGTAATATTATCTGGAACAGGTGGAAATCCTGGATTTGCTGGGAAAATTGGAAAATATATTGCGAAGCGTCAAATGAAGAAATTGGGAAGGAAAACACCTAGCCTTACGTTAAATAAACTCATTTTTGGCACTTATAATAAAGGATTTGAATCAAAAACTGGCTTTGAATGGTTGACACGTGATGAGAAGGAAGTAAAAAAATATATGGAAGACCCTTATTGTGGTTTCGTTTGCACTTCAGGATTTTTTTATGATTTATTAGATGGTCTAGAAGTGATTCATCGTGATTCGGAAATTCAACACATTCGAAAAGATCTTCCCATGTTTATATTTAGCGGTGATCAAGATCCGGTCGGGGCAAAAACGAAAGGGATTCAAAAAATGATTCGTCAATATAAGGAAAATGGATTAACTAATATTGATTATATCTTTTATCCAAATGGCCGCCATGAAATGTTAAATGAACGAAACCGTGAAGAAGTTTATACAGATGTACTTCATTGGATACAGAAACAAATCAAAGAATGATCGGGCAGTTCCGGTCATTCTTTTTTGTTAAAAATATAGCAACAACTATATTGTGTAATAAAAGAATAAAATGGTAATCTATAATTCTTTAACTTATTAAAATATTAAATGTTTACTTAAAATCCACAAGTTTTTCTCACAAGCAAAGGTTAAATGAAAATTATGATTATAGTTAGGAGATATTCATATGATTCAATTAATATTAACAGATATGGATGGGACATTCTTAAATAATAGAGGGGACTTCAACCGGGAGATATTTAGGAATGGATGAAAAAGGAGTTGCTTTTGCTCCTGTTACTGGGAAACAATGTGAACGAGTAGAAAAATTATTTGGTAACGCTCTTTTCGTAAAGAATGTTGTTTCTTGATGTAAATTTCTGATTCCCTATTTAAGAGGATTTTTTAAAACTCATTAAGGGCAAACGTAACGTACTAGGATTGCCTTTTTTATTTAATGAATTTTGTTTTTCTACTAGTAATTAAACATCTTGTCTTGTACTATCCATTTCACTGTTTGGAATTTATTTCTATAAACAATGTATAACTAACTTTGAAAACAGATTTCATAGAACAGATTGAAAATCAGGAAATTTCCTCCAACCATTACAACATGTTAAAATGATGAAAATGAAACCATAAGGACAGTGAATGAGATGTGTTTAATTTTATTTGCCTATCAAGTCCATCCTCAATACCCATTAATTGTTGCTGCCAATCGAGATGAATTTTATGAAAGACCAACAGCGAAAGCGAATTTTTGGGAAGATTATCCGTTTATTCTGGCAGGTAGAGATCTTGAGAAAATGGGAACTTGGATGGGAGTAACCAAATCTGGACGTTTCGCAGCATTAACAAATTTTCGCGATCCAAAGGAAATTCTTTTTGAAAAACGTTCACGAGGAGAAATTGTAAAACATGCACTAACCTATCCCGGTCCTATCGCTGAATATATGGAAACTTTACAAGAAAATTCGACCTTATATCCGGGATATAATTTAATCGCAGGAAGTACTCATGAACTATTTTACTATTCCAATCGTGGAAAAAAGGTAGAAGTTATTGCACCAGGAGTTCACGGTGTAAGTAACCACCTTTTGAACACTCCATGGCCGAAAGTGGTTGATGGAAAAAAAGAATTAGCGAAATTGATAAAATATCGAACTCCTCAAATCGTTGAACAGCTATTTAATTTATTACAAAAATCCGATCCATTTCCGGATGAAATGCTACCGAAAACGGGAGTATCTCTTGAGTGGGAAAGAAAATTATCCCCGCTCTTTATAAAAAGTGAAGGATATGGAACAAGGAGTTCGACGGTCATCCTATTCTCTAATGAAAAAATTGAATTTTTCGAACGATCATTTTCAGAAGAAAGATCGGAACAAATTTATACGATTCCCTTACAATGATTGACATTGTTTAAAGAATATGATAAAAAAATGGTGGAATTAGCACTCATTGTCGATGAGTGCTAATGTTAGTTATAGGAAAGGGGAGAAAGAAATGAAAAAAACAGAATTTAAAGCTGAATCTAAAAGATTATTGGAAATGATGATTAACTCCATTTACTCCCAAAAAGAAGTCTTTTTACGCGAATTAATCTCTAATGCTAGTGACGCGATTGACAAAATTTATTACAAAGCTTTAACGGATGAATCCATTACATTTAATAAAGATGACTATTACATAAAAATCATCCCAAATAAAGAGGATCGAACTCTACGGATTATTGACACTGGAATAGGGATGACAAAAGAAGAATTGGAAACTAACCTTGGTACTATTGCGAAAAGCGGTTCGTTAGCGTTTAAAATGGAAAATGAAATAAAAGATGGACATGATATTATCGGACAATTTGGCGTAGGGTTTTATTCAGCATTTATGGTAGCAGACAAAGTTACTGTTAAAAGTAAAGCATTAGGTAGTAACGAAGCCTATCAATGGGAATCTGAAGGTGCCGACGGTTATACAATTGTTCCTTGTGAAAAAGAGGAAGTTGGGACTGAAATTATTTTAAAAATTAAAGAAAATACCGAAGATGAAAGATATGATGAATATTTAGAAGAATACAGACTTAAACAAATTATTAAAAAATACTCAGATTTTATTCGTTTTCCAATTAAAATGGATGTAACCGTACGACAACCGAAAGAAGAGAATGATAAAGAGTTTATTGAATATAAAGAAGAAAAAGTTATTAACAGCATGGTACCGATTTGGCGAAAAAATAAAAATGAACTAAAAGAAGAAGATTACGAGAAATTCTATCAAGAAAAACATTATGGATTTGATAAGCCATTAAAACATATTCACATCAATGTTGATGGATCGATTCGTTATCAAGCAATTCTTTTTATTCCAGAACGTATGCCTTTTGACTACTATACAAAAGAGTATGAAAAAGGGCTTGAATTGTACTCCAACGGCGTTTTAATCATGAGTAAATGCCCTGACTTATTACCTGACCATTTCAGTTTTGTTAAAGGAATGGTAGATTCAGATGATTTATCCCTGAACATTTCAAGAGAAATGTTGCAACACGATCGCCAGTTGAAATTAATCGCGAAAAATATTAATAAAAAAATCAAAAATGAATTGTTAAGTTTATTAAAAAATGAGCGTGAAAAATATGAGAAATTTTATGAGTCTTTTGGTCGTCAATTAAAGTACGGAGTTTATGCAGACTTTGGTGCAAATAAAGAACTTCTTCAAGATTTGTTGCTGTTCTATTCTTCGAAAGAAAAGAAATTAGTGACACTAGAAGAATATGTATCCAGAATGCCTGAAGATCAAAAATATATTTATTATGCTACGGGACAATCGTATGAACGAATTGAAAAACTTCCACAAACAGAACTAGTTGCCGATAAAGGCTACGAAATCTTATACTTCACAGAAGACATCGATGAATTTGCGATTAAAATGTTAGTATCTTATAAAGATAAAGAATTTAAATCCGTCTCTAGTGGCGACTTAGGCATTGATAGTGAAGAAGACAAGAAGAAAAAAGAAGAAGAGGAAAAAGAACATAAAGAATTATTCGAAGAGATGAAAAAGATTTTAGATGGAAAAGTCACTGCTGTTCGGGCATCTAATCGTTTGAAATCCCATGCGGTTTGCTTAACAGCGGAAGGCGAAATCTCAATTGAAATGGAAAAAATCTTGAATTCAATGCCGAATAATCAAGGAATAAAAGCACAAAAAATATTAGAAATAAATATTCATCATGAAGTATTTGAAGCACTTAAAAAGGCACATGAAACAGATCCAATGAAACTTAAACTGTTTACCAACTTACTATACAATCAAGCGCTTTTAATCGAAGGATTATCTGTGGAAGACCCAGTAGCATTTACAAATGACATTTGTAAAGTGATGGTTTCTTAATAAAAAAATTGCCGGTAGAATGAAGCCGGCATTTTTTTATGAATCTCTCTCTTTTACAGATGGAATCATTATTTTCATGAAAAATAGTAAACGTATGACAGATTCCAATCAATATGTTATTGTGTTTTTATACATATTTTGTTATTTCATACATATAGGAGAGTATTATGAATAAACAAGCATGGATGAAGAAGTTAATCTCAGTATTATTATCTTTAGTTATTTATACACTATTCTATACTTGGTTGTTATTTAAAGATACAGAACTTATGTATATATCTTTCATCGATCTTTTTTCTTCTAATTTGACCCATTATATTACCCCTTTCCTTTTTATTGGTTTGTTATCATCATGGATAGATGATGTAATGTCTATAAAAAAGGGAAAACTAAACGTACATTGGACATTCAAATTTCTATTCTATCTAGGAATTGGTATATTCGTTGGTGTAGTTTTAGCATTTGTGCAACATCAGATTGAATTCGTCACATATTTTATTCAACAATCTATCATTGCAGTCATCCTCCTTTTTATTATTCAATGGATCATTGATTGGTTTTTACGAAATAAATAATAGCAATCTATAGGATATATAATGCGAAAAGTGATTAGCTAAATGCTAATCACTATTTTTTCCTCAACAATTCTTTACTATTCCTCTCATCAAAATTTCAATTTCCGTTTCTATAATTTTCAAGAATTATTGTTTTTTTTACTATTTTCTATGAAAATATACCTATGAAAATTTTACTTATTTCATAGAAAGGAGCAACTAGTTTGAACAAAAAATGGATTTACCTACTTTTCTTAACTATTTTTTTGCTAGGGTGTCAAAAAGTTGAAACAGGACAACAAACGAAAAAAATAAGACTTCATCAAACAAAAACAATGGAAATTTCAATGGAGAAGGAACAAATTCCAGAATTCTTATACGTGGAAAAATCGGAAAAAAAGATAGTTAAAACTCAACAAAAGATTTCTAATGAAACAACTCCTACAAAAAATGAAGGAAATAATGACGAGATATCTAATAAAGCAAAACTTACCGTAACAACTAATAAAAACGTTATGAATAATGACAAACCTCAAAAAAAGAATAAGCAAGAGAAACAAAAGATTAAAGATCCAAATCGTCCATATTTACTGCCATCCCATTTATCAGAACCAAGGAAAAAACCGATTACACATGTTGTTATTCATTTCATGTCTAATGCACCTAACAACCCAAATCAACCGTATATCATGGACGATATTATAAAAATATTCACAGATTATGGTGTTTCTTCACATTATGTCATTGATCGAGAAGGAAACATCCATCCATTAGTGGAAGAAAATCGCGTAGCGTATCATGCAGGAAGAGGAAAACTACCAGGATTTCCTGAAACCGATCAACAATTAAATCATTATTCCATAGGAATTGAACTATTGGCCATCGGGACAAAAGATGAAATGAAATCAATGATGTCTTCTGCCACATACAATCAAATTGATCCGAAACATATAGGATTTACGGAAAAGCAATATGAATCTTTGAAAAACATATTGAATCAAATTCACCACCGTCATCCACAAATATTACTTAATAGAGATCATATCGTAGGACATGACGAATATTCACCTCAAAAAACAGATCCTGGTGAGTTATTCGACTGGACAAAGATTGGTTTAATGAAAGATAGATAGATTCGTAACATCTGTTCGTCATGTTTTTATGATTAACGTTTAAAATGTAAAATAATTATAATAATTGTTAAATAAAGATAGTTTCTGAAAGTCTGTCAACAGAAAATTTTTAGTAATATTAACATCTAATAGATATTCTATGAATCTTTTACATAAAATAGAAATTACGGCATATTTACATATCCCTTAAAAATAAAGGAATTTTATCACATTTATTTTGAGTTTCTTCGTAAGTTCTTTATTGATTAACCGCCTTCCAATAATGTCCAAAAATATTACAAAAACTCCGTGTTATGATATGGTTGAAAGCTAGGATATTAGAGGAGGCAATAAGATGAATCATAAGTTATTAATAACAGTAGCAGCATCGTTTGCGTTATTTTCGTCTTCTTTAATGGGAAGCTCGGATGCAAATGCAACAAAAATTAAACCAAATCCATCAGCATCCTTACACATGGAAAACATTCAAAAATGTCTTGAAAAGAAATATCCCATTAAAATTCAACAGCCAAAAACAGAAACATCTGAGACTGTAAAAAAACCAAACGAAACAAAAGAATCAAATAAAGAACAAAATACAGAAAAACCGAAGCAAGAACAAAATGTCGAAGCTCCAAAACAAGAGCAAAAAAATGACATTCCTAAGCAAGAACAAAATGTTGAGACACCTAAACAAGAAGAAAAAGTTCCAGAAGTACAGCAACCAGTTCAAAAACCAACAGTCCCAAACAATCAAAATGAAGAGCAACCAAAAGAACAACCAACAAGCTATTCATTAAATGCTTTTGAACAACAAGTGGTTGATTTAACTAACCAAGAACGTGCAAAACAAGGACTTGCTCCTTTAAAAGTTGACATCGAATTAAGTAAAGTTGCACGTGAAAAATCTAAAGATATGGCCATCAATAACTACTTCTCACATACAAGTCCAACATATGGATCACCATTTGACATGATGGAAAAATTTGGAATTTCATATACTGCTGCTGGCGAAAATATTGCAAAAGGGCAACGAAGCCCACAAGAAGTTGTTAATGCTTGGATGAACAGTAGTGGACATCGTGCCAACATATTAAATCCTAACTTCACACACATCGGAGTAGGATTTGTCGATCAAGGCTACATTTGGACACAACAATTTATAAAAAAATAATTTCATCGCTTTATGAAAATAGCACCTCAATAAATATTGGTGCTATTTTCTTTATTTCAAATAATCATTGGCAAAGGGCTTACATACATCGAGTCTTTAATCAATATGATAGATTTTAATTTTATACCAAATAGATTTCCAATTCTTTTTTTGAATCCTTTCCTCGTAAATGGTTGCAAGTTCTTTTGATTGTTGAAAATAAGGAGTTGGTTTTACTTCCAAATGGATCACATCGTTTAATCCCCAAGGAGCGGTCAGGACTAAACAATCTTCCTCATCAAGCTTAACTCCTAAAGCAGTAGCCGTTTCTGGAAACTTTGAGATTGCATCTTCTGAAGAACTAAAGGGAGGAAGTTGATTAATGATATGCATTCTTGCTTGATTTTTCACAGACCAAGGGATATGAGGCATTAACGATTTCAATTTTTTCTCTAAGACCTTTTCAAATTCTTCATTAATGTTTTTGTCATCAAAATAGATAACATCAACATCAGGAATCTCTGTTTTATGAAACCCGTGCAACGTGTCCCAAATTTTTGAACGAACAAATCCAGCACAAACCCACCAATCAGGTAATTCTAACGTTTTTACTACCTTTAATATTTCCATCATTTGTTTATCACTGCTTATTAAATTTATCACTTCTTTATAGGTATGAAGCATCATAGACCTCCTAAAACAGAACATATATTCTTATATTAACAGATAAAAAGAATTATTCTATTATTTATTTCAAATTTGAAATAATCTCATCGACAACTCACTTTACATAGTATAGGGGGGTATGGTATATTATTGACGAATAAGCTACTTCTCTTGTTTACGTTAGAGCATAATGGTAATGTTGAATTGATAATAAACTATAATTTTTTTAGATATCCCCTCTAGAGAGGTAAGAGGAGGAATAACGATGGAAAAAACAAAAGATATCACTTTGTCCATTACGGGTATGACTTGTGCGGCTTGTGCGAGAAGAATCGAAAAAGGATTAAGTAAATTGGATGGAGTCGAACAAGCAACGGTAAATTTAGCATTGGAAAAAGCGATCATTCAATATCATCCTGATGCAACGAATCCGCAATATTTCATACAAAAGATTAAAGATTTAGGGTACGATGTCATAACAGAAAAAGTAGAATTTGATATTTCTGGTATGACTTGCGCGGCTTGTGCTACTCGTATTGAAAAAAGCTTAAAAAAATTAAACGGTGTTATAAATGCGAATGTGAATTTGGCGTTAGAAAAGGCAAACGTTGAATACGATTCCTCTTCTATATCTATAGGGGAGATGATTAAAAAGATAGAAAGTCTAGGATATAAAGCAACTATAAAATCTGATAATAAGGAAGATATTTCTGAAATAAAAGCAAAAGAAATACAACAACAAAAGCGAAAATTTATTATTTCACTTATTTTATCATTGCCTCTTTTATGGTCGATGGTTAGCCATTTCCGATTGACTTCCTTTATATATATACCAGAAGTGTTAATGAATCCTTGGTTACAACTGGCATTAGCCACACCGGTTCAATTTGTCATTGGAAAACAATTTTATGTTGGAGCATATAAAGCGCTGCGCAACGGCAGTGCAAACATGGACGTTCTAGTTGCCTTAGGAACTTCAGCTGCTTATTTTTACAGTTTATATTTATCCATCCGCTCCACATATACAGACGAACATATGGTCGAACTATATTTTGAAACAAGCGCTATACTAATCACGCTCATAATTTTAGGAAAATTGCTAGAAACAAAAGCGAAAAACCGTTCTTCTGAAGCAATTAAAAAACTTATGGGCCTACAAGCGAAAACGGCTACTGTATATCGAAATGGTAAAGAAATCGAAGTACCGATTGATGAAGTTATAGTAGAAGATATCTTATATGTAAAACCTGGAGAAAAAATACCGGTGGACGGAGAAATTATTGAAGGACGTACGTCCATAGACGAATCAATGTTAACAGGAGAAAGTATACCTGTAGATAAAACGGTTGGAGACACGGTGATTGGTGCAACGTTAAACAAAAACGGATTTATAAAAGTAAAAGCAACGAAAGTAGCCAAAGATACCACTTTAGCTCAAATTATTAAAGTGGTAGAAGAGGCGCAAAGTTCAAAAGCTCCCATCCAACGATTGGCAGACCAAATATCTGGTGTATTTGTCCCAATTGTGATTGGAATTGCTATGATTACTTTTATCATATGGTTTGGATGGATTACTCCTTTTGACTTTGCAGAGGCGCTAGAGAAATTCATTGCTGTGTTAGTCATTGCTTGTCCTTGTGCATTAGGACTTGCAACCCCAACATCAATCATGGCAGGATCCGGACGTTCAGCAGAATATGGGATATTATTTAGAAGTGGAGAACATTTAGAAATCACTCATAAAATAGATACAATTTTGCTGGATAAAACGGGGACAGTAACGAATGGAAGTCCTGTTTTAACAGATGTGATTATTGAAAATGAGATGTCAGAAGAAATATTTTTAAGTTTTGTTGGTGCAGCAGAAAAGCAATCTGAACATCCTTTAGCCGAAGCAATTGTGTCTGGTATAAAAGAAAAGGGTATCCAATTAAAAGAGGCAGAAGAATTTGAAGCTATTCCTGGATTCGGTATTAAAGCAATTGTAGATGGTCTAACCGTTTATATCGGAACTAGAAAATTAATGACTCAAAACAACGTAGAAATCCAATCATTATCAATGATGGAAAACCTAGAAATGAGCGGGAAAACAGCTATGCTTGTAGCTATTGACGGTCAATATGCAGGGATGGTAGCTGTCAGCGATACAATCAAAAATACTTCCAAAGAAGCCATTGGTCGATTAAAACATATGGGGCTTGAAGTCATAATGATCACTGGCGATAATGAACGTACAGCAAAAGCTATCGCGAAAGAAGCTGGGATTGAACATGTCATTGCTGAAGTTCTTCCTGAAGGAAAAGCCAATGAAGTGAAAAAATTGCAAGCAAAAGGGAAAAATGTGGCCATGGTTGGAGATGGAATTAACGATGCTCCTGCGCTAGCTGTTGCTGATATTGGTATGGCAATGGGGACTGGAACGGACATTGCGATTGAAGCAGCTGATATCACATTAATTCGTGGTAATCTTAATAGCATTGCCGATGCCATCTTAATGAGTAAATTAACGATTCGGAATATTAAACAAAATTTATTTTGGGCATTTGCTTATAACACGATTGGCATACCAATTGCTGCCATCGGATTGTTAGCTCCTTGGGTAGCAGGGGCTGCAATGGCTTTCAGCTCTGTGTCAGTCGTTTTAAATGCTTTGCGGCTACAAAGAGTGAAATTATAAAAATAGAAGTCTTAAGGCTTCTATTTTTTTTCAATAAAGGGCATTTGATCAAAAATATCATTGTAATTACTATTATAAAAATATTAAAATGATAAAAACATTCAATTATGAAATTCTATTATCATTGTAATTTTAAATAAAGGCGGGTTCAAAATGACAATTCCATTTGATAAATTTTCCGTTGATAACGTCAAACAAGAATTACAAAAGATATGGCCCAATTTCGAAATTGCCGCGTATGCACTCTATGACTCAGAAAGAGTTTATTTATTTAATCATCCAAGCTACTTAAACGAACCACAAGGATTTAAAATATTACCATGGAATGAACAGTTTGCAGGTAGCACAGTCATTTTATTCGAAAATTATCCAACAGCGATCCATCAAATTGACCAAAACATTTCATTAAATAAGCAATTTTCAATAATTGCACACGAGTTATTTCATGCCTACCAATATTTAAAAAATGAAAAACGATTTCCTAATGAAGTTTTAGGCATAACGTATCCTTTAATTAAGGAAAATATGGAATTAAGAGTAAAAGAACGGAGTCACTTATATGAAGCAGTAAAAAGCAATTCTCAAGAGGAAATGAAAAAACATCTCGAAACATTTATCTCCATTCGCGAGCAAAGAAAAAAATTCATAGGAGAATATTTATCCTATGAAACAAATATTGAGACAGTAGAAGGACCTGCTTTTTTCTTCGAACTTCAAACATATTTGAATTCGTGTGAATCTTCATTTGAAAAAGAAATAAAAGAATACAGCCAATTTTTTCTAGACCCATATAAAGTCAATGAAAGTACACGTATTGCCAGTTGTTCATCCGGACTTTTTATCTCCATTTGCATTGACCGTTTATACAAAAATTGGAAGGATACATTCTTTCAATCAAAATTAAGTTTATATGATCAATTAAAAGAATACTTACCTATGACAACCTATCGTACAAACATTTCCTGCAATGATGAAATGCTCTATGATTCTATCATTCAAAAAATTAACGAATTTCGAATGACTCAAATTCAACAGTATTTGGAACAAAATCCTTATCAAGTAACGATTCTAGGAAATTTTAACATAAAAAGTTTCGATCCGATGAATATTATTACAAGCGGGAATCTACAACTGCATAATCATTTCCTTTCAATAGAATCAAATGACAATAAACGATTTTTTATTCAACGACCTGTCGTTACTTTTTTTAAAGAAAATTTTTTAACAGTAGAAAAAATCAAATTTTCACTACCTGAAAAACCAGAAATAAAAAATCATTGTCTAGTGATTGAAGGAGTAGGGGAATTCGAAGGTAACATATTAGAAGAGGAGCAGCATTTCGAAATTATCCTCTTATGAAATGAGACGTATTTTTTGAATGATTCATTTGGATATTAAAAAATCATCATTTTCCATTACTCTGAGGAAAATGATGATTTTTTATATACTACCTACTACAAGAATAAATTTAATAGAAGATAAGTTAAACCTGCTAAAAACGCAGAGATTGGTAATGTAATTACCCAAGTAATAACCATTCGTTGAGCGGTACCCCATTTAACCCCTCTAATACGATGTGCAGAGCCGACACCTAAAATAGAGGAGGAGATTACGTGTGTAGTACTTACTGGTAAATGGATGTAAGTAGCACCGAATATAATCATAGCACCGGTTAAATCAGCAGCGACACCGTTTACCGGGCGAATTTTCATGATTTTTCCTCCAACTGTTTTAATAATTCTCCAACCACCGACAGAAGTACCTAAACCCATCGCAAGAGCACAAGAAAATTGTACCCAGAATGGTATTTCAGTTGTTGTAACATAATTGTTCGCAATTAATGCCATTGTAATAATACCCATCGCTTTTTGCGCATCATTGGTCCCGTGTGTATAGGACTGTAATGCAGCTGTAACAATTTGGAAATAACGAAAATTTCGATTCGTTTTCGTTAAGTTAAAATTTCGAAAGACAACTTTAAAAATGTTATAAACGATAAAACCAACGACAAACGCAATTATAGGGGAAAGAATAAGAGCTTGTATAATTTTCCCGAATCCACTGAAATTTAATGTTTGAAAACCTGATGCCGCAATCGCTGCACCGGCAATCGAGCCGATTAAAGCATGCGAGGAACTCGAAGGAATCCCGTAATACCACGTAATAATGTTCCAAGCGATTGCAGCTATAAGTGCGGACAAAATAACGACTGTACCATTTTCTAATTGAAACGGATCAACGATATCTTTCGTGATCGTTTTAGCAACCCCTGTAAACGTCATCGCACCAAAAAAATTCATTACAGCCGCAAGCATAATCGCATGTCTCGGTTTTAAAGCTTTCGTTGAAACAGAAGTTGCAATGGAGTTGGCCGTATCATGGAAACCGTTAATGAAATCAAATGCTAATGCTGCTATTACGATGAGAACGGTTAAAATTAATATTCCATCCATATTTTGACTCCTTACGCATTTTTCATAATGATTGTCTCTAATGTATTGGCAACTTCTTGGCAATCATCTGCAATATTTTCAAACGCTTCATAGATTTCTTTATATTGAATGATACGAATAGGATCTTTCTCTACTGAGAATAAATGTTTAATGGATTGACGATAAATGCCATCGCAATTCGTTTCATAGTCTTTAATTTTAATAACATGTTCACGAATTTGAAGAAGTTTTTTCTTTGATAGCAACTCAACAGCTTTTTTAATTTCGTGAGTACATTTTTGAAGAGCTTCAACAAACTTTACCATATATTCATCAATATTAACGATTGAATGCATATCAAACAAAGCGGAACATTCCTCAAAACCATCTAACACATCGTCCATACTATTTGCTAATTGCAAAATATCTTCTCTCTCAATCGGTGTGATAAAGGCTCTATTTAATTCTTTAATGATGGTATGGATATATGTATCACCTTTGGATTCGTATTCTTTCATCGTTTCTGAGAATGTTTTTAAGTCACTAACATTTTTTATTTTATAATCAGCCATGTAGTTTCCACTATCTTGTAAATTTTCTGCGATTTGAGATAAAAGAACCATAAATTTATCATCTTTTTTAAATGCCATGACAAATCCTCCAACTGAAAATATGTACTTTCATTATTTTGTTTGCACTACTAGAAGTAAAGGAAATAAATGATTGCAGCTAAAACAATACGGTAAATAGCAAATGGGACTAATCGAATACGACTCAAAAGTTTTAAGAAAAACTTAATCGATAAGAGTGAAAAGATAAAAGCACTGACAAATCCAACAATAAAAAAGGGAATCACATCTATGGTGAAATATTCCCATTTACTTAATAATGAAAGAAAACTTGCTCCTCCCATGATTGGAACAGCCATAATAAAAGTAAAGTCCGCCGCTGCTCGATGACTCATTCCTAGCAATACACCACCGGAAATAGTGGATCCTGAACGGGAAAAACCCGGCCATAATGAAAGACATTGGATGAGACCAACTAGCAATGCTTGTTTATATGTCATTTGATCGACCGTTTCTGTTTTTGGCTCGTTATGTTTATAAAAAATATCTGCAACGATCATCAATAATGCCCCTGCAACAAGACCGATTAAAACTGTTTTTGTTGAAAAAAGATGCTCATCAATATAATCTTCAAACAATACACCTAAAATCCCAGCAGGAATTAAACCTACAATGACGTGTGTAAGTTTTAAACGATTTTTTTGATCTCGTCCAATCTTTTTCAATCCTAATAAATCGATAAATCGGTTCCGAAAAACGACGACTACAGCTAAAATTGAGCCCAACTGAATAACAACTTTGAACGTATTCGCAATTTCTGATCCTAAAAAATCTTTAGATTTAAGCCACATGTCATCAACAATGATCATATGACCCGTTGAAGAAACCGGAGCAAATTCCGTCAAACCTTCAACAAGTCCTAATACAACTGCAATAAACAATTCCCATATGTTCATATTTTACCTTCCTTTAATCAATATTTCCCTTATTTTGTGTCACATCATCTCCGTTTGAGAAATGTTAACCAACATTAAAATGATATAACAAGTGACAAAAAAAGAAAAGTATCAACATGATTTGTCATCTTAATTTCAGATAATGAAAATATTGTCAAAAAGATACATGTATTGGACTAGATTTGAAAACATAAGTTGAATCGTAACTGAAGATTAATCCTCAATAAAATAATGATTGTACATTTTTTTATTTTCATAGACACGCATTGTAAGAAAAAATGTTAAAATCTTCGTTTTTTTCAATTCCAATTTAGTTGACAAAAAAACGCTCTGAACAAATATTCAGAACGTTTGTGCAAAATGAATTAGTTAACACCTTTCATATATCTTTGAATGATAGGGGAGATAAATAACAATACAATTCCAAGAATGATTGCTATAACCCCAATCGTACCAAAGTAAGCAATTTCTGTTTCTTCTGAGTAAAATCTAACAATTTGAGCGTTAATAGCTTGTGCAGCTGCACTTGATAAGAACCATAAACTCATTGTTTGTGCAGAGAATGCTGCAGGTGCTAATTTTGTTGTAGCTGATAAGCCAACTGGCGATAATAACAATTCACCAATAACGACAATAAAATAACTAAGAACTAACCATAATGGGTTTACTAGTGAATCTATTCCTCCAAAATAAGCAGGAAGAAGAATTACTATAAAAGATAAGCCAGCAAAAATTAAAGAAAATGAAAATTTCTTTGGTATTGAAGGCTGTTTATTACCTAATTTCACCCATAGCCACGCAAACATAGGAGCTAATGTTATGATAAATAACGGGTTCAACGATTGGAACCAAGCAGGTGAAATATGGATTCCTGCAAATTCTAATTGAGTCCGTTTATCTGCAAAGTTCGCTAAAATCGTAGATCCTTGTTCTTGTATAGCCCAGAACATAACAGAAGCTATAAATAAAGGAATATAAGCGAGAACTCTTGAACGTTCTACTGGTGTTGTTTTTGGACTACGATACATTACGACAAAATAAGCTGTCGGGATCAATATTCCTAAAATCGTAATTAAGTTAATAAATCTTTCAAAAGTAAGAATACCTTTTGTAATACTATAGAAAAGGGCAATACCTACTACAACAATACCGACTAAAATATAGGTAAAAACTTTTTTACGTTCTTCATCAGATAATGGATTAGTCACATAAGTTCCTGCTAATCCAAGATTTTTTTTCCTTGTAAACACATAAATAACTAATCCGAAGAACATACCTACTGCTGCAATGGCAAATCCTAGATGGAAATTGATTTTCATTCCAACTGTACCTGCTACTAAAGGAGCTAAAAAGGCACCTAAGTTAATACCCATATAAAAAATCGTGAAACCAGCATCTCGACGTTCATCTTTTTCCGCATATAAGTCACCGACAATAGTGGATGCGTTTGGTTTTAATAAACCGGTTCCAAGTACAATTAGAACCATGGAAACAAAAAACATGGTAATATTTCCAGGAACGGATAAGGCAATGTGCCCGAGCATAATTAATACTCCACCATAAAAAACGGCTCTGGAAGTACCAAAAATTCTATCAGCTAACCATCCACCAATGACACCGGACATATACACTAATGAACCATATATAGACATAATGGATAGCGCTAGTGATTCATCAAGTCCAAGTCCACCTTTTGAAACTTCATAATACATGTAAAAAACAAGTATAGCTTTCATACCATAATATGAAAAGCGTTCCCAAAATTCAGTAAAAAACAGCGTTAATAATCCTTTAGGATGTCCAAAAAATCCCTTTTGAGGCACACTGTCCACAATTTTCTGTCTATTCACTGCTGACATTAAACTACCTCCTTTTCGTTATAGTATTATAATAATAATTATTTAGAAAATGTCAAAGATTTTTTATAAAATACAATAAAATCAAGCTTTTGCGGATTATATAGAACAATTTAACTTTTCAAAAAAGTTTTTTAATTAATAATAATTTTCCTATTTATAAAAATATGTCTTGTTAAAGGTTGTAAAACAATGTAAAATTTTCTATAGATTATTTTATTTTCCAATAATTTATTTGGAAGAGGTGTATGGCTAAAAAGAAGTAAACAAATAATTTAAAAGGTTATAAAAATACTATAATAGAATAATAGAGGAGCATGTATGTATGAAAAAACTTTATTTTCTTATCATTACTTTGTTATGCATTGGTTTAACAGCTTGTGGAACACAATCATTAAGTCAAAAGGAAGTATTAGAAAAAGCTAGTGAAGCCGTTGAAACATTGAAAGGTTATTCAATAGAAATGGATTATAATATTCAAGCGGAAGAACTAGACATGAAAATAAACGGTAAAGGTGATGTCACTCATAACCCAGATGCTATGCATATGAACATGAGTGTGAAAATTCCTGGAATGACCATGGACTTTGAAATGTATGTAAAAGAAAAAGATGTATATATGAGTATGTTTGGAGAATGGTTACAACTAGATCCGGATGAAATGGGAATAGAAAATTTTGATCAATTAAATAAAGAAGAAATGGATAAATTGGTAAAATTCCATGATGATTTTAATATGAAAGAAAAAGATGGAAAATACGTACTTTCGTTATCTGCTAAAGGAGAAGGGTACGAAGAACTTATTCAATCAATTGTAGAATCATCATTGGAAGATTTCTCTGGTGAAATGGAAGGAGAAATAAACGAGATTAAAGTTAACAATCTCGAAATGGAAATTGTTGTTGATAAAAAGTCGTTTATGATGCTTGAACAAACGGTAAAAGCAGAGCTCGAAGTTGACGGTGAAAAAATGACGATTGATGGTAAAGCAAAAATTTCCAATATCAATAATGTAAAAGCAATTAAAATCCCTCAGGAAGTTATTGATAGTGCATTAGAAATGGAAGACTCTTTCGAAATGGAAGGATCTATGACAATAGAAGAAATTCAAGAGCTTGTTGATTATACAATTCCACAAATAACAGAACTTCCAGAAGGCTACAGCTATCTAGACAGCTATTATGATGAGTCGTACGAGGTCGTTACGATTGATTATGAAAAAGACTGGGATAACGGTATTTCATTAAGTATTTATCCATCCAAAGAAGCATATGGGGAAGTTGTAGAAGATGAGACAACTACATCTGTCAAAGTAAATGGAAATGATGCTTTTCTATCCATCACTGATGACATGTATATATTAACTTGGGAGCAAGATGGATTGTTTTTAGAAATTTTTGGGTACGGCCCTTCATTAAGTAAAGAAATTATCATGAATGTTGCTGAGAGTGTGAAATAAAAAGTCGCCATATGGCGGCTTTTTCTAATTGACTATTTTCTATCCGAAAAATATCCCAAAAAAAACAACACTTTTTGTGAAAAAGAAGATATTTTTTCGTCACATAAAAAAATTAAGGTATAATAGGTAACAATAGTTCCTTTCAGTCTAGAAACATTTTACACAAGAATAAAAGATGAGATGAGGTGTTCACTTGTCTAATTACGATTTAAATCCAAAAGTGGATAAATATTTAATGAGAGAATCAAAGTGGAAAAATGAAATAGAAACATTACGGATGATCATTCTTGAATGTGGTTTAACCGAAGAATTAAAGTGGGGGAAACCTTGTTATACTTTTCAAAATAGTAACGTCGTTATTTTGCAAGAGTTTAAAGAATATTGCGCGATGATGTTTTTTAAAGGTGCTTTGTTAAAAGATCCTCAAGGAATTTTAGTAAAACCGGGTGAAAACTCACATGCAGCACGTCAAATTCGTTTTACGCATGTTAAACAATTACAAGACCTAGAATTAACGATAAAAAAATATATTCAAGAAGCCGTCGAAGTAGAAAAAGCAGGCTTACAAGTTGAAGTGAAAAAAGTAAGTGAATACACAATGCCAAAAGAACTACTTGATAAATTTGAAGAAATCCCTAAACTAAAAGAGGCTTTCGAATCTTTAACACCAGGTAGACAAAAAGCATATATCCTATATTTTTCCAAAGCTAAACAATCTAAAACGAGACAATCAAGGATAGAAAAATACATACCTCACATTCTCAATGGTAAAGGATTGAACGACTAATAAAACTCCGATACTTAACAATCTAATCATTTGTAATCTGGGCAAATTGGAGGTTAGCCCATGTAAAAATCCCTTATTTATCAAAACAATTAAATAAGTTGGATATTTAAGGGGTAGATGAAATATGAAAAATCGTTCATTAAATAAAGATGATGAGGAAGTTTATATAAAAATTCGATATTACAGAAATTAATGCGCGTATTTAAATTATGAAGGAAAATTTATTTACGGAAATTGTTTTTAGCAAAAAACAAACTAAAAATCAACACATGAAACTTCTCATAAAATAGAAAGTTTCATGTGTTTTTTTATAGATGACTCCAAAATAGGAGTGGAAGATATTGATAAATATCTTAATATTTTTATAAGTTTACATAACATAAATTATAGGAAGTTAAGGATAAGAACAGAAAATCCATCTCACAAATAAAGTATACTTGATATTTTGAGACGTAATAAAAATTTTCTTTTATTACATTTATAAATGTTTATATTTTACCGCAAACATTGATCATATTGATAACTATAAAAATTACTTCATAAAATTTAATTGATTCGACTCTGTATGAATTTAAATTATTTATTTTAAAATATGTATTTAATTTATAAATTTCCTTAAAAAATAAATCATTACGACTGCCCAAAGCTTTAATTTATTTATGTGAGTTTATATAATATCTTTATATGAAACTATCACCTTTTACATTAACTTGTCTATTATTCTTGTTAAAAAGCAATACCAAAAAATAAGGAAGCCTTTATTTGGTTCCTGCCCATAGGTCTATTTTCTCAATAAAAGGTTACATAATATAATTATGGGATACTGTCCACTTTTCCCTTTAACTTATCGAATATTTAAAGTTAATTTCTCATTGTAAAAGAATTAAGGAAACCTCTATTTTATGGTTTCCTCCGCGTATTACTCTATGATTTTTCATTGTTAGGGTTCATATCTTTATTTTTATCCATTACTTCTAAAAGTTTTTGGTAAATATTAAATATATTATCGACAATTTCTTTTACCATGGCATCTCCGCCGTTACCCGTCTTAGCGGTGACAATGTTGGCATAAATAATTTTTAAGATTGATTTTGCTTCATTTTCATCTAACTGATCGATTTTCTTTTTTACTTTATCAAACAACAAAATAAATTCATCTAACTGATCATTTTTCTTATTTATTTTTTCAAATTCTTTTGTTTTTTGCTCATACATTGGCATCCCTCTTTTCTATATTTTTAATAGGTATTCAAAATACATCTTAACTATCGTTTTACTATTATTTCCTTGTATTGGAAAGATATAGTCCTTATAAGATAAGTTCAAAATTTTCAGCATTTATCATTGAAATGATAGAAAACATCGGATCGATTGAAATTGAAATTTCATTATCCTATGTTTATTTCTTCGAAAATAAAGTAAGCTCTGTTTGGACCACTGAGCTCTTCTCTTATAATTTCTCTAATTCTTCTTTTGTCGGTTTAAATTCAACATGAATCTTTGGATTTTGTTTTAATAAGGCGTCAATGAATGCTTTTTTCTCTTTAGGAGAAACAAGAACTGATTGATATGGGCCATACTTAATGCTCATTCGATCCATGGAAAGAGCCGGTCCTGTTAATGGATTTAACGTTCGTTTAATGTTCTCAATATCTTGAATATTGATTTTTTTCTTTTTTGGTCCAGAAACGATTATAAGTGCATTTTCTTCCACTTCATAATAAGTTTGGAACCATACCCAGGCAAAATAAACCGCAGCTAATAAAAAAACAATGATTACAAATAAATCTAGTAAATTAATTTCTCCCGCAAAAAAAGTATCATGAACGGCAATTCCGAATAATCCTAAAATAAATGCCCATACGAGAACTCCCACAACTGGTCCCTTTTTCGAATGAAATTTCATGAAACAACCCCACTTTTTATCTATGTATTCAATACCTTACCCATTCATTTTTAATTGAACATGTCTATTATAACGCAAATCTAGCCACAAAAAAACAGGGGGGATCCCTGCCGATTAACGGACAATTTCTTTTCTCTCTTTTAATATCCATCTTCTTGGTGAACCATAGTAATTGGTAACTATTTGATTGTCTTCATTGTAGAATTGAATATAGATTGGTGCTTCTAACAACCAAGGAAAATATTTAAAAAATTTTCGATCCCCATTTACCATAATCATCAACGCTTTTTCTACATTTTCATTAATAGAAGACTGATTTTCTGAATTCATCACTTTTCCAATTATTGCATACTGGCCCAATTGATAGACCCATTCTGCTATTAATAAAAAAGGAATTTCTTTCGTAAATGTATATCGTTTATGGTTTGAATTTTGATGAATGGTTAACATCAACTGATTTTGATCCAATAAACACTCCACCATATATTGTCTACCATCAACGGGGCTAAACTCAGTAACCGGAGGGATTATATTCACAGTGACATTCGGAATATTGATCCCATTCATAAAATAAAACCCCTTTCTAGTTCAGCATTATAATAAATGTTTTGATATATCATATGTAACTAGCCCATATCGGTCACTGGAAATCGCCCATTTTGACATAATATTTTTTCAATTATTCGATGTGTAAGGATGTTTTTTCTAGCATCCATTCTTTTTTTGGATGATAGCTCCAAATAGATGTAACAGTGGCAATCGCATCATTTTCGATTGGACCGAATACTTTTTGGACACCTTTTATACCAAATTTTCCATTTTTCATTCGGACTGGGGACAAATCAAGATAATCACTAACCATCACTTCTCTAGGTTCATTCAATATCCCATGATGGTAAATTCCAAGATTTTCGTAAGTTTTCTTATGTTTTGAAAGGTTTATTTTTTGATAAGTTGCATGGTTATTAACTTTTATTAATGCATTATAGTGATGATCAAAGTGTCCTTCTACATACACTGGTTTAGGGATCGGCCATTCCATGAGCTTATTATTTTTTACGGAATATAAAAAGTACTCATACGTATCTTTTTCAGGGTCGATAGGTATTTTTATGAGAAGATCTTTTCTTTTATCACCGTTCAAATCCTTTATTTCAACAGTCCCACTTTTGCCACCAGTAAGGGTAGTTTGAATTCGATTTCCATTGGCAAGAAGGACGATTAATTCGGTTTCTTTATAGTAAGAACCTCCGCCGGAAAAGGGAATTCCTTTTAATTGGATCGTTTCATCTTCCGCATCATTGGTTAAATCAGCTTTCTTCGTAAATAAGATTGATTCTGTAGTGTAGTTATGTTTCGCATGTACACCATTGATTAATAAGATAGAACAAGCAACGATGATAAGGAAAAAAAATATTGCGTTTCTATTCATGATGTATCCCCCTTTCACGATCCAATATTAGTATGCACATTTTTTGGAAAAACAAGACCTGGTTTCCATATGTTTGTATATTCAGCGATCAAACAAAAAAATCTCCCTCTTCCAGTTTAGGAATGAGGGAGATATCAATCATTCTTCTGTATTTTCAGTTTCACGTACTTTTAATGGTACGGTTGGGTCGATGATTAACGTATGAGCTGGACCAGATTCGTTGTCATCTAAAATAAATGATCCGTTTGAATATCGGTCGTTTAAACGTAATTCTTGAGCATCAATGGTGAATTGCTCACCTTTTTCCGTATAGATCAAAAGCTTATCGTTTGGATAGGTTAATTCCATATCGACAATACGGTGAGGATTCGCTTTCAACTCCCGCAACATAACAACCCCGCGTTTTGCTCGGGATGCTCGATCAAACTCTTTCAAAGCCATTCTCTTTATTGCCCCACGTTGAGTGATGATCACAACACTTTGCTCATCTGATTCAATGGATTTTCCTGCTACAACAAAATCATCTTTTTTCAAATTAATGCCTTTGACACCAGATGCTCGAACCCCAATTGGACTGACTTCTTCTTCATGGAACCTTAAGGCATAACCTAAATGAGTCGCTATTAAAATTTCATTAGATCCGTTAGTAACAAGCACATCAATCACTTCATCCTCTTTCTTTAAATTAACGGCTACTAACGGTTTTGAATAACGCTGAGCTTTGTATAAAGATAGTTCAGATTTTTTAACCATTCCTTGTTTCGTAACAAACATTAAACATTTATTTTCTTCAAAATTCGTTACCGGTACAGCTTGAACGATCTGTTCATCACGGTCAATTGGAATAATATTTGTTATATGTTGACCAGGATCTTTCCAACGAATGTCCGGCAATTCATGGATCGGAAGATATAAATAGTTTCCTTTATTCGTAAATAATAAAAGCACATCTGTTGTATTCATTTCAAAAGTGGCTATTAAGTAATCAGATTCTTTCATACCGAAATCTTTACCGTTTGAAGCCGAATAGGAACGTAAACTTGTCCTTTTCACATAGCCATCTTTTGTAACAGTAACAATAACATCTTCACTTGCAACGAGCACTTCTAAATTAATCTTAATTTCTTCAATTTCTGCTTCAATTTTTGTCCTTCTAGAATCAGCATATTTATTTTTTATTTCCTTAAGTTCTTTCTTAATAACAGAAATTAACTTACTTTCTTTATTTAAGATTAACGTCAATTCTTCTATTTTCTTTGATAATTCTTCCGCCTCTTTTTGCAATGAAGTAATGTCCGTATTCGTTAAACGGTATAGTTGTAAAGAAACAATTGCTTCTGCTTGTGGTTCCGTAAAGGAAAATTTAGCGATTAAATTGTTTTTTGCATCCCGTTTATCTTCTGAAGCTCGGATCGTTGCGATGACTTCATCTAACACGGATAATGCTTTCATTAACCCTTCAACAATATGTTGACGGTCTTTTGCTTTTTGTAAATCAAAGATCGTTCTGTTTGTTACTACTTCTTTTTGATGCTCGATATAAGCATCCAATAAATCTGGCAAACTCATCAATTTCGGACGACGATGATGAATCGCAACCATATTGAAATTGTAAGTAATTTGTAAATCGCTATTTTTATATAAAAAGTTTAATACCCCTAATGCATCGGCATCTTTTTTCAGTTCTATAACGATTCGAAGACCTGTGCGATCAGTTTCGTCGCGGACTTCGGCAATTCCTTCCACTTTACGATCGATTCGAAATTCATCAAATTTCTTCACAAGATTTGCTTTGTTTACTTCATATGGAATTTCCGTAATAACTATCTGTTGTTTCCCCCCACGAATCGATTCAATTTCAGCTTTTCCGCGAACGACAATTTTTCCACGTCCAGTTTCATATGCTTTTTTTATGCCATCAACACCTTGAATGATACCGCCCGTTGGAAAATCTGGTCCTTTAATAATAGTCATTAAATCATCGACTGTACAATTTGGTCGATCCATTCGATAAATGGCTGCATCAATCACTTCTCCTAAGTGATGTGGTGGGATATCTGTAGCATAACCGGCAGAAATTCCGGTTGAACCATTGACGAGTAAATTTGGAAATCTTGCTGGTAAAACGACAGGTTCATTGGACGTATCATCAAAGTTCGGGACGAAATCGACTGTTCGTTTATCGATATCCCGCAGCAATTCCGACGAAATCGCAGAAAGTCTTGCTTCCGTATACCTCATGGCAGCTGGAGGATCTCCATCGATACTACCATTATTTCCATGCATTTCAATGAGAACATTTCTTACTTTCCATTCTTGACTCATGCGAACCATCGCATCATATACCGATGTATCCCCATGCGGGTGAAAATTTCCAATAACGTTACCAACGGTTTTCGCCGATTTACGAAAACCTTTATCAGCGGTATTTCCTTCGACATGCATCGCATATAAAATACGTCGCTGTACAGGTTTTAAACCATCACGTGCATCCGGAAGTGCTCGGTCTTGAATAATATATTTACTATATCGTCCAAATCGATCGCCAAGAACATCTTCTAATGGTAATTCACGAAATCTCTCTGCTGTACTCATGATTGATGAACCTCCTCAACAACAAGGGAACCTTTCTCTTGTTCTAAAATGCTTCCATCTTCTTCTAAACCAAATGCTACATTATTTTCAATCCATTTTCTCCGCGGCTCTACTTTATCTCCCATTAGTGTCGTGATTCTTCTTTCTGCTCTAGCTGCATCATCAATACGGACACGGATAAGCGTACGTGTTTCAGGGTTCATCGTTGTTTCCCATAATTGATCCGCATTCATTTCTCCTAACCCTTTATAACGTTGGATCATATAACCTTTACCTATTTTTTTCGTTTTTTCTCGCAACTCATCATCTGTCCATGCATATTCTATAATTTCTTTCTTTCCTGATCCTTTACTAATTTTATAAAGAGGAGGCAAAGCAATATATACCTTTCCAGCCTCGATTAATGGTTTCATATATCGATAGAAGAATGTTAAAAGCAGAACTTGAATGTGGGCGCCATCCGTATCAGCATCGGTCATAATAATAATTTTGTCATAGTTGGAATCTTCTATGTTAAAATCAGCTCCAACTCCCGCTCCAATCGCATGAATAATCGTGTTAATTTCTTCATTTTTAAATATATCTTGGAGCTTAGCTTTTTCCGTATTAATGACTTTACCTCGTAGTGGTAAAACGGCTTGAAAACGTCGATCGCGACCTTGTTTAGCTGACCCACCTGCAGAGTCCCCTTCTACTAAGAAAAGTTCATTCTTGCTAGAATTTCTTGATTGAGCAGGAGTAAGTTTTCCTGACAATACGGATTCCGCTCTTTTTTTCTTCTTTCCGCTTCTTGCATCTTCTCTAGCTTTTCTTGCAGCTTCCCTAGCTTGAAAAGCTTTAATCGCTTTTTTAATTAAGAGAGAGCTAATATCAGGATTTTCTTCTAAATAGTAGGATAATTGGTCAGAAATCACAGCATCAACGGCACTTCTAGCTTCTGTCGTACCTAATTTTCCTTTTGTTTGCCCTTCAAACTGTAATTTTTCTTCAGGAATTCGAACAGAAATGATGGCGGATAAACCTTCGCGAATATCGGATCCTTCTAAATTTTTATCTTTCTCTTTAAGTAGTCCGGTTTTTCTAGCGTATTCATTAAAAATGCGGGTAAACGCGCTCTTAGCTCCAGATTCATGTGTTCCCCCATCTTTTGTCCGGACATTGTTGACGAAGGACAAGATATTTTCTGAATATCCATCATTGAACTGGAAAGCAAACTCTACCTCTATATCATTTTGTGTTCCTTCAAAGCTAACAACAGGATGTAAAACATCTTTTTCTTCATTTATGTACTCAACAAAAGCTTTAATACCGTTTTCATATTGGAACACTTCGTGGTTACCTGTACGTTCATCAAAAATTTCGATTTTTAATCCTTTTAGAAGAAAAGCAGATTCTCGTAATCTTTCACACAACGTTTCATAATTAAATGTTGTTGTTGAAAAAATTGTCGGATCGGGTTTAAAATGCGTTTTTGTCCCAGTTTGATTCGTCTTTCCGATTTTTTCAAGAGTAGTAACTGGCTTTCCACCATGTTCAAATCTTTGCTCATATATGTAGCCATCTCGTTTTATCGTGACAACTAACCATTCGGACAACGCATTTACAACGGAGGCACCTACTCCATGAAGTCCACCGCTCGTTTTATATCCTCCTTGTCCAAACTTACCACCGGCATGAAGGACGGTAAGAATTACTTCAGGTGTCGGTTTCCCTGTTTTATGCATCCCTGTTGGCATACCACGACCTTTGTCTTCAACACTTATACTATTGTCTTTATGTATTTTTACGATTATATGATCCCCAAATCCTGAGAGTGCTTCATCGACAGAGTTGTCAACAATTTCATACACTAAATGATGTAAGCCTCTAGCATCGGTGCTCCCTATGTACATTCCAGGTCGTTTTCGTACTGCTTCTAATCCTTCCAACACTTGAATGGAATCGTCATTGTATTCTGACTGTCGTACTTTTGCCACATCCATTCCCCTTTCTATACGTAAAAACATTTCGAACATATGTTCCTTATTATGATAATCAAATGAGAAAATAAAGTCTATGATAAATTTTTTATGAAACAATAAATGATGCCTTTGAAATGTGAGCAAGTTGGAAAAGGAAATTCCCGCCGAAATCATTGGCGGGATTTCCATCATTTCGTTAATGCATGTTCTACTTTAATACAACGGTCCATAATAACCGTATATCCACGCTCTTTTAAAAATTGATAGGCTTCTTCATTAACGACTCCTAATTGAGCCCAAAAAACATCAGCATCGATCTCATCGAATTCTTTTGCTATTTCTGGTAGGTATTCAGAACGCCGAAATACATTAACAATATCGACATGACCCTCAATTTCCTTTAAAGAAGAAACTGCCTTTTCCCCTAGAACTTCATCAACCATTGGATTGACAGGTATAATCTCATATCCAGCATCCTGCATCGCCTTTGAAACCATATACGATGTACGATTTGGATTATCACTTAAACCGACAACGGCAATTCGTTTGGCTTTTTTTAATATTTTACCGATTTCTTCTCTTGAAGGATTTTCAATCACGAAAGTCTCATCCTTTCTATACCTATCTTACTTTTCATATTCGCTAAATGGAAGGAAAGTCCTTTTAATATAATAAACTTTCTTCTTTCAATTGTTATTCCTCATTTTGATTAGTTGCATACATTTCTCCAAATGATGCCCATGCCATATCGTTTCCGAAATAACGCGACCAACCAGCAATGCCTGCCAGTTCATAGTTTTGTGTGAGTTGAATTCGTTTCATCAATGAACTTCGATCTTCTAACCACATTTTGTATAACGTATTTTCTTCGATATTTTCATATTCCACATAATATTGTTCAGTTTCTTCATCAAAGACTGGTGTGAGATCATGGTCTTTTACCCATTGTTCCGCTTCATTCATCGTCAGCGCTATTGAACTCAATTGGATTTCCCCATGATCATTTATCGTTTCTTTCCATAACCTTGTATAAAAAGGAATCCCTAAAATTAATCGATCATTCGGAATAATTTTTAACAATGAAACGAGATTATTTTCTACCCAAGGAAGACTTGAAACACTTCCTGCCTTTGAGGAAAGAGAAGTGTGTTCGTCGTAAACCATAACGATTAAATAATCCACAATATTTGTAAGTTTCTCTCTCTCATAAAACATCGACCAATTTTCACTATCGGAAATAAACGTAATATCCATTGAAACAATTAGACCTAAACGGTGAAGAGCTGGTGTAAGCTCTCTCATAAATTGCGTCACAAGTGGTCCATCTTCTAAATATACATTTTCAATATCGATGTTAAACCCATCTAGTTCGTATTCCTTTGCATACTTTACTAGCTGTTGAATAATTTTCTTTCTCTTTTCAAATGTACGTAATGCTTCATGAGTTAAATCCGGATCAAAATTATTGGAAAACAGCGCCCACACTTGACGATTTGAATCTTTTGCCCATTTCACATAGGTAGAAGATGCTAAACTTTTTACGTTTCCGTTACCGTCCTCTAAATGAAACCAAGTCGGTGATACGACGTTAATTCCTGGCATTTGTGGGAGCTCATTTGGATTCGGTGTTTTTGTGTACACGGCTTCCCATACTAATTGTATCGGATTAGGTACTTCTTTTATTGAGTATGGTGACTGTGGATTCAAAAGAACTATCTTTTCTTTCTTTGTCTTTTCAATCCATCTTTTTTGAATATAACCTGCTCTTCCATCTTCCATTCTTACAAAATAGAAATCTTCTTTTTCTTCTTCAATTGAAACTGTATCACCTGAATTGATTTTTGCGACATATGGAGATTTTAAACTTGGAGAGGTACGAAGTCGTAAAAAATCTTCATCTTCCGTTCCCTCTACTCTCCCCCATTGAATTTCTTGATCGTTAATATATATTTGAACGGCTGAACTTTTTGGCAACACTTTAAATTGTAGAGGATAAAATGTTTCGATCGTTTGGAGTGAAATATATAACGTTTCTTTCTTTGAAAGAATATGCGTATGGGATGAATCTATTTTTTCAAGATCATCATAATAAATTTTTTTGCCAATAGGTATTTTTATCACTTTTGTTTTTGTCGTTAAAATGACCGATTGTGAATCTTTGTCTACATGCAATAATCCTTCCAAATGTTGATGAAACCAATCGATCGGTAAATACACTTGGTCTCCGTCAATATATGCATTTCCTTCTTGCTTTCCATGAAAAATAATTGGATTACTCCCATTAAAATATTCGATTCGTTCATTGGATGGGCGTTCTTTCATGTACCAATATCCTATCAAAGTTACAGTTAAGAGCAAAACTAAACCAGGAATCAACCATCTTCCTATATGTCTATGAACTTTTCGTTTTTCTATCAAATTAAGCCCTCCCTTCTATCATGGTAAGGGAAAAGTCTTCACTTGAAAAGGAGAAAAAAATTCATTTATAAGAAAAGATCTATACAAGCACCTATTTTGTCCTTTATAGGCATTTTCCTTTTCCAACACGTCCGACATTGACATATAGTGTAATCGTAAGTGCATGCACAAAAGGAGGAATATAATGACGAAGAGAAATGATGACTTTCTTTCCACTTCATATAAAGACTTATTGGATATCCTCGTAAAAAACACATTAAAAAAGCATGGAGTGAAACCTAAAAAAAATATTCCAACAAAGGAAAAACAAGCTTTAAGAAGTCAATTTAAAGCATTGGAAGAACAAGTACAAAAGTTTATTCAAAAAGATATGAACAAAAACGAATCAGAAAATGAATCTTTAAACGAATCGGTGGATGAAGTAATGAACGAAATGGAAACTATCATTGAGGAAAAACCAATGACTAAAAAGCGTGTCAAACGAATTCGCGTGAGAAAACTTTAAGAAAAAGGCGACTGTTCTAGGAACCTTGTCCATACATTCAGTTTTATGGACGCATAAAGTATAACAAACGTTGTTAAGGAGTGATATTAGTGAACCAAGAAGTATACAGAGGCAATATTGAATCAAATAAAGGTGACTGTAAAAGAAGATGGAATGCTCTAGATCCAACAATGGATCATCCATTACATTGCAGTGAAGATGCTGAACATGTAGCTAATCAATCTCAAAAAGAGTTTCAGCTTTCCGATGAAATTATTCACATTAAAGACTCTTGTGATGTAACAGTACACACTACTGATAATAAAGCAGCTATCAACTTACAGGCAGCATTACAAGCAGCCATTTCCATCGTATTAAACATTGCCATTGCAGATAACAAAAAAGCAGAAGAAATCCAACAAGAACTATTCCAAACTTCTAGAATTAAACAAATTACAAACCAAAAAACAATTGTTGAAAATTCTCGGAATATTACAATTGAAACTACAGACAACCAAATTGCAGTCAACCTACAAATATTGCTTCAATTGCTGCTTGCTTTAATGGTTAACCTTGATATTCTATAATGGTTAACGAATAAATCTAATCACTTCCTTATGGTACAATGTTTGTTATTAAATTAGCTTGTGCCATAAGGAGTTTTTATTAATCTCCTTCTTTTAATGACTTTATAAAATGAAGTAAAGCCATTTTCTGTTTTTCGTTTAATGAAGCAAATAATTGTTCCATTTCTTTATCCATACCAAAACTATTATACTCTCTTTTTGATTCTTTAATGATCCGATCATATTCTAATCTACCTTCAAGCAATTGAAAAAAATCACTCAATGTCATATCAAATATTTCACAAAATTGATAGAGCAACGGAATATTAACAGATTGTGTTCCATTTTCTATTCTTGATAATTTAGGTTGGGAAATGTTTAATTGACTAGCTAACTGAATGGTTGTTAGCCCCTTTTGTTTTCGAATATCACGTATTAATTCCCCAACAAAACGTTCTTCAAGCATAAAAACTCTCCTATTCCTTCCCAAATTTTAATTTATTTACAAATGACGAATTATGTATTATTCTATTTATGTATATTTATTACTAAATTATTTAATATTTGTATAATAAGGGAGAGAAAATCATGCAGCCTTCATCTTTCTCAAAGCAATTCACTTCTTTAGTATTAGAAAGAATTGAGAAAATTCGTATTGAATCAAAAATGAGTCACGAAAAAATCCATCATCAATGGCTGCAAGAACTCGAAAAAATTGAATCATTGCTTCCTGAAGATCAAAAGCATCTAGTTTCCAATGTACGTGAGTTTTTTTACCAATTTTCCGATGAATATGATGAAAAAATTTATAAAATGGGATTTGCTGACGGAATCGCACTCTGTCAAGAATTAAAAAATATGAAATGACTGTCAAATTGATTATATCATGAAATAATAGAACTACCTATTTTTTACCGAAAGAATATTTCGGTATTTTTTTGTTGGCTTCATTCGTTTACTTCCTATGAAAGACGGAAAGTCTATTATCATAACTATTTAAATTTTTTCTAGAATGTTTGAATTTTTGCTACATATTTATAATAATAAGATTTTGTGATTACTACTATTTTCATATTACTTATTGCTTGAATTAAAATGATACAATAAAATAGGACTTGCCATATTTAATGTTTTCTAAAAAAGGGGAATGTAAATGATTGAAGCTATGATTATTTTCATTGCATATTTATTAGGTTCTATACCTTCTGGACTAATCGTAGGGAAAACGTTTTACGGTATAGATATTCGAGAGCACGGAAGCGGAAATTTAGGGGCGACAAATACGTTCAGAACATTAGGAAAGAAAGCAGGATTAGTTGTAACGATTGCAGATATATTAAAAGGAACTGTTGCAGCTAGTTTACCTATCATGTTTGGCAGTGATTTTCATCCATTATTAGCTGGAGTTTTAGCCGTTGTAGGACATATGTATCCCGTTTTTGCAGGCTTCAAAGGCGGTAAAGCTGTAGCTACTAGTGGCGGCGTACTACTTTTTTATGAACCATTAATATTTGTCATTTTGTTTATTTCGTTTTTTATTTCTCTATATTTAACAAAATATGTATCGTTATCATCCATGATTTCAGCTGTTGTTGCCATTATTTATTCAATTTTTACAAAAGATCCTTATTTAATTACCATCATTGTACTTTTATCCGCTTTTGTCTTTTACCGTCACCGTGCTAACATAAAACGAATAATTAATAAAACAGAACCGAAAATTAAATGGATGTGATTGTTTCTATAAAAATAAGTAATGGGGAGTGTGTCGATAACACCTCCCCATTTTTTAGCGAGTTTGTAGGAGTGCTCTGTCCTTTCTACCATGTAGCACCATATATAAAGCAAGTGAGAAGATCGTAACAAAGCTAAGGACGATAAATAAGTTGCCATAGCCAATGACCGGTTCGATGGCACCTAAAATGGAAGGACCGAAACCAAGGCCAGCGTCTAACGCGATAAAGAATGTAGATGTGGCCAATCCTGATCGTTCAGGTGTAGTAAGCTTAATAGCAATTGCTTGTGCTCCTGTTGGATCTGCTCCTTTTCCGTTACTCCTTCTAAAATTTCCTTTTCAAACGCGTCGATCGTAACGCGTGTATTTAAATATTTTTCTTTTCCTAACGGTGTTAGACGTATATATTTTTTTCGTTTGTCTTCGGCTGAAGTTTCCACTTCGATATACCCTGCATTAGATAATTCTTTTATCATGCGAGTCATATTAGGCTTTTCAAAAGTTAATTTTTTTGCTAGCTCTGCTGCTGTCAAATTTGGTTCATGAATAAGAGTGTGTAGGACTGACCATTCGGACCGTTGAATCCCATGTTTTCGTAAAATTTCACTCAACTGAGTTTCAAACGGACGCATGGTTAATACAAGATTTTAAAACAATAATGGATGTAAGTTCACAGGTAACTCCTTTCCAAAATTATTATAAATGATAATTATATTTGATAACTATAAAAGTATAAATCTATCAAAAGGTTTATGTCAACAATCAACATGATACGATTGCTTGATTTATGAAAAAAATAAAGGATAGATGATCACAGGTATAATTCCTGATCCCTATCCTTTTTCCATCCCCTTATTTAACGTTTCATTCTTTACTTTCCAAAATAGAACAAACTTTTTCATTACTTGTGGATGGTTAATCGCTTCAACTAGCCATTTACTTCGACTGCATCCTGCCAATAGAATTCTGCAAAAATTTCTCCTAACACATCGATCGTATTATAGACTTCTTCCAATGAATTTTCGACACCACCGATTTCAATAAGTAATGCATTTGGGGATAAATCTTGATTGTAGATTCCATTGCTACCGCTATTTCTCGGAGATGGAAAAACTCCTCTTGAAAGACCTGGATATTTTTCTTCAATCATTTGATTGATTCGAATGGCAAGTTGCTCATTTTTTTTATAATTTTTATGTCCTGTTCCTACAATGAAATATAATTTCCCATAATTTTTACCGTTAATGTTGATGGTCGTCAAATGTTTCGGTCCTGAATCCCGATGAATATCAATAAAATAAGTATATTCTTTATTTCTTGCCATCGCTTCTTGAACAACTTCTTTTGTAATTTCATATGATTGCCAATACTCCATATTTCTCTCTAACAATTTGGCAACGACATCTGTTGTATCTACAGTTGTTCCAATTCCTTTACTATTTAAAATTTCTCCTAATCGTTTTCCAAGCAAAGTTACGTTTAATTCACTATGTTGAGCAGTGTTTGGGTTCGCATTTTTTAAATGGGGAAGAAATGATTCTCTACTATGTGAATGATAAATAAATACAGTATTTTTTTCAGGTTGCTTAACTTTCTCTTGTTGCTTTTTTTCTCCCCCAATTTCAACACCTTCTTTTAATTCACTGTCCTTCCCTAAGTTTTCTTTCGGAGGGGGGGTTTCAATTGGTAGATTTGTAAAATCGGTTCCTTGTCCAGCTACAATGATATCTGAATAAAATGCAAACATCCCCGGTAGTTCTTCATAAATAAAGCTTCTGATATCTCTCACATTAACATTCGTTGCTAGTTCCATAAAGTTACTTATCAAGGAATCGCTGGAATTGTCCAATTTCTGGCCAAAATAATGAATTTCTGATCCAATCATCCTCTTAAAAATCTCTGTATTCATAGCATCACAATCTGTAAAAAGACTTGAAAAAAATAATGGTTTTTGATTGGAAACAATAGCAGTAATAATAGAAAGCGTTGCAACAATGCCTAACACAACTTTTGCAATAGCTTTAACCATGATCATCACCCTATCAAAGTTGTTTTGTTTCATTTGTATGATTGGGATTAAATTTTTAGAAGGAGAAATTCCAATTTTCTATTATTCATTTACTAGAGTAGTTTCTAAGTATTGATAAAACTTTTTGATAATAAACCGAGAAAAATCATTTTGCTCAACAAAAAATGTAAAATTATCTCAAAAAATGATAATAAAAACTAATTTTCTATTTTTTGCGGAAAATTTATTGAATTATGAATATTTTAATAATATAATAGAATTAGATAATATTTCCTTTTCTGAAATTATTTATGGAATAAAGGAGGTAAATTAATGGAGGAGAAATTAGTAGTAAATGAGGACTATCAAATCACAGAAACAACTATGTTTATATCACCATATTTCCATGAAGTTTATCGTTCCATGATTTTTGACGAAAAAGGAATTTATTTGTGCTCCAAAAGACCTTTAAAATTAATTGAAGAAGCGTGTATTGATGACGGTGCTACATTTGACGGCAGAAGACAGGCGGTTATTCAAAAATTAAATTATAAAGTTAAGACACCGATTCATATTTCACCTGAACGAATGATATATGCCTTCCCAACAATCTCTTTCCTCAATTATGATTGTACTTGGATCTTTGCAAACAATATTAAAGATATCGAAGAAAAAAATAAGTATACATCTGAAATCATCTTTCGAAACGGATATCGATACACTTTAAAACTACCTAGAAAAATTCTCATGAGACAACGAGAAAAAACGGCTTTATGTATGTACATATTTTCCCCCATCAAAAGATTACAAATTCAATTCACTCCGATGTTCCGATCATGAACAAAACTACGCCTTTAGCGTAGTTCTTTTTTACTAGGATAATATTCATATATCATATATTATATTAGAAAAATTCCAATAATGAATATTTTTATTTGAATATAATATTCATGAAATTATTTACAAAATTTTCTTATTAATCAGTGACAATATTCGTATTGTTATGTCATAATAAGTCTAGGTTTGCCATGATATAGAAAGGTTTTCATACGGGGGATCATATGAAAAAAAATAAAATGTTAATGTTCATATCCATTGTATTTCTCGTTGTTTTATCTCTCATTTTTATAGCGCTCTATTATATGGATTTTTCGAATAAGGAATCTGTCCCATTACAAGCGCACACACATCAACAACGGAACAGTGAAACATTTGAAAAAACATTTCAATTTACAACTACCATTGGGGCCATCGGAGATTTGCTAATTCATGATTGGATTTATGAAGATGCAAAAAAAGAGAATGGCTACGATTTTAAACCAATGTTTGAACATGTAAAACCATATTTACAACAACCTGATTTATTGCTTGCTAACCAAGAAACCGTTTTGGGAGGAGTAGAAATTGGATTATCCAGCTATCCTTCCTTTAATAGTCCAACGGAAGTGGGAGATGCATTAATCGATAGTGGAGTTGATATCGTATCAACAGCTAATAACCATACGTTAGATCGTGGTGAACAGGCAATATTAAATGCAATTAATTACTATAATCGCGTTGGTTTGCCGTATGTAGGTCACTTTGCCAATGAAGAAGATAAAAATACGATTCGCGTATTGGAGTCTAATGGAATTTCATTTGCTTTTTTAGCTTATACGTATGGAACGAACGGAATACCTGTCCCAGAAGGAAAAGAATATCTCGTCAATTTAATTGATGTAGAAGCGATGAAAAAAGAAATTTCTCGTGCTAAAGAGCAGGCTGATGTTATCGTTATGAGTATGCATTGGGGAAATGAATATGAACGTTTTCCATCTGATGAACAAAAATATTTAGCTAATGTATTAGCTGAAAGCGGGGCTGATATCATTTTTGGCCATCATCCTCATGTCTTACAGCCTATTGATTGGATTGAAACGTCAGATGGTAGAAAAGTATTTGTCGTTTATTCATTAGGAAACTTTCTATCTGGACAAATGTGGGATTATAAAGACATCGGAGGATTGGCAACGATTCAAGTAACCAAAACGATTAATAAAGATGGAACGGAGATTCAATTAGCAAATCCTGAATTTCTTCCAACTTTCATCTCGAACCAAAACATTCGTAATTACAGAATAGTCCCCTTAAAAGAAGCGGGTCCATTCGGATTAAAAAATGCTATGGAAAAATATGAAGAAATCATGAATCATATGTTTCAGTACATTAAATAACAAAACGTAGAATATTTTGCCTACTCCATTTAATGGTTTGTAAAAAAAAAGCTAGGGTACCCCCTAGCTTTTTTTTAGGCTTAAGAAAGAAATATTCACCTTGAGAATTACAATTAAACAACTAATTTTGAAGCGAAGTTTTTTTCAACAAATTTCGGATAAACATATATCCTATCATTAAAACCACAATATAAAAACCAATAAAGGAGAGAAGTAATATTATTAAATAGTTTACATGAAAAGAATACGTGATAGTAAAGAAAATACCTGTCATTAAACTACCAATTCCAATCGCCAAACCGCTCCATATCGCCAACTCTTGGATATAAAGTCGAGTTATATGCTTCTTTCTCCAACCAACGATTTGGAATATGTTTAATTCTTTCTTTCTAACAATAAATAATGATGAAATACTTTCGATTAAAGTAAATATCGATAAAACATAAGCTATGATCATTAATAGAAAATGGTGGCTACCAGCTTGAATATTGATATATTCACCTAAAACAGTTAAATTTGTTTCTTTCACCGTTTCGGTTAAAGATAAATAGACAAACGATGATAACAAGCTAACGATGAATAGTTGAATAAAAGGAGAACGTATATATTTTATAAAATGTTTTAGGTTTCTACTTACTAAAGATGACTTTTCATTTTTGCTTATCATTGGTGTTAATTCACTATTTTCATTTGAACGGAATACATTACGAATCTTTCTACCTACCATATTCCACATAAATAGAAAAGCTAAAACACTACTTACGAATAAAGATAAATATATATATGGAGACAATTGTTTATTAAATCCTATACCAACCATTATCATAAGCGACAAACTTGTTGCGAAAAACAATAAAGAAATGACTTCTTTTCTGAAAAAGCGAATGATATCTGAAGATTTCCATCCAAGGAACGACAATAAACGAAACTCTTTTTCTGTATGAGTTTGCCAAAATAAAAGTCTGTTCCAAAGATAAATCACAGCTACAACTATGAATAATATTGCTAATATCCCATTGGTTAAATTCCATTCACTGATAATTGATCCTGCTGCTCCTAATGTTGTCCAAGCTTCTTCAACGGTTCCTATTCCTTCAACTTCTACTTTTAATTTTTGATGCGATGCACCAGCAACCGTTGTTACTTGTAGTCCTAATGCTTCTATATCTTTAGCTACTTTGTCGATTTTTTCGGCGGCTTCTTTCGTATAGCCTTTAATTCCTGCCACTTTTACACGAATAGCATCTATTGGTTTATCGCCCTTTATCTCTTTAGCAGCCTCAATAGTCGTTACTCCACTTGCTGGAGCTGATATAAAGCTTCCGGGAATAATAGTAGGCGTCAATTTCTTTTTCTTACCTGCTTCATCTATATAATGAACAGGTGCAAATTGATAGATTCCTAATGGGCTTGAAGCCAATTCTTCTTTAGGTGATTTTAATTTTACTTTATCGATTGGATCTGTTATAATAGGAGGTCCATCTTTTGTCTGTTCTCCAAGAGGACCGCCTTTTTCGATAATTTCTCGATAACTAGGGATTCCATTTTGCTCTCCCGTTTTTTTAACAAAATATTGATCTCCATTCTTTTCATACTTTACATTTCCTATTGAAAAATACCTTCCTGCATTAGAAATATCAATAAGTGCAGTGTATTTTCCATCAGCAATTAATGGTTCTGTATTGCCATTTAAATGAATCAATATAGCTTTCTGATAAAATCCATCCAAGTCAGAACTGAGATCTACATTCAATAGAATTTGATTGCTTGCTGGCATATTAAATATTTTATTGTAAATTTGTTTATATTCAGGCTCTCGATATAATTGATAAAAATGAACAGGTCCTTCATTAGGATCATCCTTCAACCCTATTCGATCTCTCCAAACCTTCACTTGATCTTTTGATATATTCACTTCTTCAACCGATATATCTGCTTGTAAAGAAACTTTTGGATGATCAAGTTCGATAACAGGGATAACAATCGAATCATGAAGCCCAAATTCATATTTGCCACGGGAACCCCATCCAGGTTTGTTAAAATTAAATTCCGTTCCTGTTAATAATTGCTCTTGTTCTGCATCAATTCCAACTAATAAATGATAACTTTCTGGTAACGGAAATTGGGCAACTCCATTAATATCACAAAAATCCAACATTTCACGGTTTTCCATCAGAGGTTCAAAACGGTATTGTTCCTTCTCCACAAAGTAATTTTCTAAAAAAATACAGTATTCTGTTGTTTTTACTGGAAAACGGTTGATTCCATCTGAAGTAAAAAATTGGGCACTATATCTAGTAGATTGTTTTGGTTCCTCAATATTAATCGATGAACTTATGCCTGTAAAGTATCCTAATGAAGCAACGGGAGCCGCGATTTCGACATCGTTGTGGGATTTAATTTTTTCCCATTGTTCAATTGAAATGCCACCTTCTCCTAAACCTATATAATTTTCTGGGACAATCCCGAGTTCATTTTCTAATGGATGGAATTCTTTTTTAGGTCGTACAAGCAAATCATAGGAACCTCTTGAATAATGTGTAATATTCGAATGTACTTGATGATTTAAATCTTGCAAAAAATGAATAGAAAATGGGATAAAAATTAGAATAAATACTATCGCTAATAGGAAGGGGACGTGTGTTCTCCATTTTCTCCATAATTGTTTAAAAAGGAGTTCTCTCATATAATGCCTCTTCCTCCTTAAGTTTACCATCTCGAATATAAACTTTACGGTCCCCCCATTTTGCCACTTCGGTATCATGAGTAACTAATAAGATTGTCATACCAAGTTGATGTAATTGTTTTAAAATTTCCATTACATGATCCCTATTTTCGGAATCTAAGTTTCCAGTTGGTTCGTCACATAATAGAATTTTTGGATCGCAAAGAAGTGCTCGTGCAATTGCCGTTCGTTGTTTTTCCCCTCCTGATAACTGATGGGGAAATGCGTGCATCCTCTTTGTCATATTCAACTTCTCAAGGATTTCTTTAGCCTTTTGCTCAATTTTTTCCTTTTTTTCATATGGAAGTAAAGGAATCATGACATTTTCTAAAACAGAAAATTGATCAAACAACTTATAATCTTGAAATATGAAACTAATCATATTTCTTCTATATGTTTGAATTTCCTCTTCTTGTAATTGGCTTAAATCTTTCCCATCCACCTCAACTTTACCGTTTTGAATCTTTTGGTACCCACCAATAACATTTAATAAGGTTGTTTTCCCTGAACCTGACGGACCTAAAATATTCATCCATTCCCCTTGATTAATAATGAGTGAAACGTTATCCAATGCTTTAATCGAATTTTCTTGTCCAAAAGCTACGACAACATTATGTAAACGAATAAACATTTGTATTCAATCCTTCTTCAAATAATGATTAAATGTTTCTACATAATTAAAAAGTATAAGAGTTCTATTAAATGTTAATGTTACATAAATATGAAAGTCTTTCAATTCTTTCAATAGCAACATTATTATATTGAATATTATTAAAAAGAATATTAATAGTATTTCTACTATTAATATTCTAATTAAATCTATGAAACAACGTAATGTTACTATAAATATAGTCTTTGAAATACTTGAACATCTTTTCTAACATAAGCACCCCAGTAATCTTGTACACTAAAACTAGGGTACCAATATACATAAGATTTTCCTGCAGGTAAGTCATATGATTTTGAATGAGTATAGGATGTTTTACTAGTTTTATCTAAGATTAACTGCCAATTATATTTTTTTTCATCATTGTGTTGTCTAAAATAAACATTATAATATGATTGTCCTCCACCCCATCCTAAATTCCAAGTTGCTGTCCCAGTATATCCGTTTATTGTTTGATTAGAAGGTGAAACATTCAAATAAATTGCTTTTGCTTCATTATCAGATAATCCATACATACTTAAAAGCAGAAAAGTAAAAATAAATATTTTTGTTATTTTTTTCATTCCTTATTCCTCTTCAATTATTTAGTAGTACCGGTACAATGAAATTTTATAATATTTTTTCCAATTTTGTAAATATTAAAAATTCCTTTTATTGTAATAAATAACAATATTAATTAAATTTCTGAATTATTTTTTCATAAAATAAAGCAAGCTTTATTAAGCTTGCTTAGTTGGCGTTTTTGAAAATATGATGTTCTAATCCTTCTTTTCGTAAGATTTCTTTTTGTTTTTCCCCTAATAAATCAAAATGGGAATAGCCGTCTTTTCGATGATGGATCCATTCTTTTTTCAACCCATACTTTTTTCCCCATTCTGCTAATTGATTCAAATCTTGGCAACCTACCTTTGTTACAGTCGTACAGTTTGGGAATCTTTCATCGATCCAATAGTGGGTAAGAAACGCAATTTCACCATCATCAATTTTTCTTTTCCATTCTAGTAAGTCTTGTTTTTTAATTCCAAATGCCATTCCATCACCCTTCGACTTTTTTCGCCTTTTCGTACGCTTCATGCCAATCTGGAAAGTATTTCTTTATGGAAATCGGGCGGAAATTTTCTTTTTTCACACATACATGTTTCGAATAACCAGATACTGATAACTCACCAGATTGGGTATATATTTCATAACCATAGGTCACACGCAATCCATCATAATAATCAATCCACGTATGAATCGTTGCTGTTTCCCCATAACGGCAAGGTTTTTTATAACTTGCTTGAATGTCAATGACTGGAGACATAATCCCTTCTTCTTCCATTTTGGCATAGCTAAAGCCTAATTCCTCAATTAATTTCGTTCTTCCTAGTTCCATCCAAACTAAATAATTGGCATGATAAACAACACCCATCTGATCGGTTTCCGCATATCGAACTTTAATTTTTTCTTGTGCCATTAATGTCATAGATTTTCTCCACTCCTTAACTGTTCCCAAGCGTTTAATATATCTTGCAATTGAATGGTTTTTAATTCTTGATCAGATATTTCCTCAAAAGTTTGTGCAAGTCTAACTGCTTGTTGTTGGATCGCTGCATGTATTAAATTTTCGGCAAAACGACCATTTCCACTTGGTCGCAAATCTTCTATTTTTTTCACGACTGCATCTAAAGTATCTTCTTTTAGTTGATACTCATATTGTTTCGCTATGTTTTTCATAATCGTACCTAATTCTAAAGGTGAATAATCAGGAAAATGGAAAAACTTTTTAAATCTCGATTTTAAACCGGGATTGCTTTCCAATAACCATTTCATTTCATTGGAATAACCAGCTAAAATGATCACTAAATTTTCATCATGTTTGGTCATTTCTTCAACAATGGTATCAATCGCTTCTTTACCGAAGTCATTGGACGATTCTCGAAATAAAGAGTAAGCTTCATCAATAAAGAGAACTCCACCAAGTGCTTCACGAATTATTTTCTTTGTCTTTAATGCTGTTTGTCCAACATATCCCGCGATTAAGTCCGCTCGACCAACGGTTACTAAATGACCACGTTTTAGCAATCCACATTCCTTTAACAGTTCCGCAAAAATTTGAGCAACGGTTGTTTTTCCTGTACCAGGATTTCCAGTAAAGACCGAATGAATTTGTAATGGTACAGTCGGAAGACCTTTATTGTTGCGGTGTTGTTGAATTTTTACAAAAGAAATTAATGACTCTACTTCTTTTTTAATCGATTCAAGTCCAACTAATTGATGCAACTTTTCCATAGGTGTTGAAGTTGTAGTAGTACTATCTCGATCGATCAAATCATCCCTTTCTATTATGGAAAGAGAAAAGATTTGTGGTGTATCTTCATGAAAATGTGATCCTTTTCGAAAAATCGTATCCAATATAATATTTTTTACGGCACGAGCATTTCCGAATGTTTGGTCTACTCTTTCTTGTTCTATTTTATATGATAAGGCGCGTTTCGCAGATTCCGTTAAAAAGTAATCATTTTCATTTGCTACTTTCACACCGATTTTAACTAACTCTTCATTGCTGTAATCGGGCAGCTCAATCATATTAGATTCAGGGAAGCGGCTTCTTAATCCTGGGTTCGCTTGAAGAAAAGATCGCATTTCCTCTGGATAACCAGCTAAAATCACAGCAAACTTTCCTCCGTATTCATTCCCAGTCATAAGGGATACCAATGTATCAATAGCCGTTTGTCCATAGTCACTTCCTGAAGCATCTTCCCTTTTCAAGCTATAAGCTTCATCTATAAAAAGGACTCCTCCTAATGCTTTTTCTACCATAGTCCTTACATTTTCTTCTGTTTGTCCGACAAATGAACCGACTAGTTGGGAACGATTTGTTTCTATTACTTCCTCACGTGGTAATACACCTAGTTCATGATAGATTTTTGCTAATAATCTCGCCAGCGTTGTCTTTCCTGTTCCCGGATTTCCAGTAAGGACCATATTTAAACTAATGACATCGGAAGATTGCAATCCTAATTCTTTTCTCTTTTTTTGATATTTTAAAAACTGATAAAATTGACGGACCCTTTCTTTCACTGAATGAAGGCCAATCATTTCATTTAATTCATCAAGAGCATTTTTTTTCGATTCTTTTAATAGGGAGTCAGAAAACAATTGTTCCCAACGACTTTTCCATTCTTCTAATTCTTTTAAGTATTGATGGATATCATCTAAATAGGCGGAATGATGAAAAACACCAGCAATCGATTCGACATACAGATTGGCAGCGTTTAATAATTGTGCAGTTACATTTCTTGCATGTTCGACAATTCGTTTCATTTCTTGAATGAAAACATCGTCTTCTTCAAAGTATAATTCATCTAAGAAGGATTCTGATTCTGCTAAAAATGTTTGACATTGATGAACATATTGATTAGCTATCTTTAATTTCGATGTGCGATTGTCCGTTTCTCGAATGATTGGAAAATTTAAATGGGAAAAAAGAGTTTTCTTTTCAAACGATAGTTCATGACGAAGGAAAGATCTCGCATCTTTATTATTTGGATCATATTCTTTAGCCTGTTCCATCCAAACCTTTACAACAGAACGACTGATACCATTATGTAATAAATGAAAACCAAAGATGGATAATATCTTTGAATAAATTTCTCTTGATGAAAAAGAAATTATAGTTTCACTATTTTTTATCCACTCAATAAGAAGATCCTCATTTTGAATCTTTTTTTCGGTCGCAAGTTCTTGATTCCATCTTTCTATTTGTTGCAAAATTTTTTCTCTATTTAACATCTCATATCACTTCTTATTTTGATTTGTACCATTTATTTTAGCATATTTGACAGTTTCATATGAATGAACAAACTTGTATACGAAAGAAAAAATAAAAGGGAGCTCCTTCTGCTCCCATTCTTGTACCCTTAATGTTGTGCGCGATATTCGTCTTTAATCTCATCTCGCATTGATTCAATGCTTTGGCGACGTCGTTCATTTTTTGCTTGAATTTGCTTCTTTTGCTCTTCTGAGGCAAATTTCATGGACTCTTCCGCTTCTTCCATATTTTCAATCGTATTATGAATCATTTGCTGAAGTTTTTCTACATTATCTGAACGATCATCTGGTTTTGGAGTTTGCTGATTGTTCATATCGCGACCTCCTTTAAATTTCGGGTACGATATTATTCTCTACGACTAGTGTTAAATTATGAAGGAAATAGTTGAAAATATAAATAAACTACCAGTCAAACAAATGGTAGCCACTCAAACTACTTTGGCTACCTACTTTCATTACTCACCTTTAGTTTGTAGAACTTGTGCATGCTCTCCCGATTGATCCTGCATTTTTTTTCCTTTATTTCCACCAAATCCTTTTGGCTTTGTACCAATATGATTAGGTTGAAAATGTTTTGAATCTTTTTTTGGATTACTCAAATGAATTCCCTCCTCACCGTTAGTTTTTAACGATAAGAAGGGATATATAAGTGAAAGGATTTTCCTTTTTCAATTTTACTCAGCCTTTTGAAGACGTTTTTCTTCAATTTTTCGCTCGATTTTTTCTAATGCTTCCACATCTTTTAACAACTCACGTTTATTTTCCAATACTAACTCGGCAAAAGAACGCTTGCGTATTCTTCTCATTTCCTTCACCTTCCTTTACTGTTATCATATCATGCATTATTTCCAAAAACGGTTTCAATTATGACAACTTTTCGAAAATTTATTTTATATTTACTCGTATGAAAAATGTTTAAAAGATGTGCCCAATTTTTCAACTTCGTTTTGGTTAGAATTAAAATTAACGATAATTACGTTATGTTAACTAAATATGTATTTTTTCAATTGTTCTTTCTTTAATTGCCCAATATATCTAATTATAAGAAGAATGATGTGGTAAACGATCGAGAATTTGTTTACAAAGACATATCATTTTCATAGTAATTTGTTTGCTAAATAAGTAAAAAAGAGGTGCGAATGGCACCTCTTTTTAATTACGAATTATTATTAATACTTATAAACGGAATCCGAGACGAAAATACCGATCATATCTCATTTAAGCTTTTAACTTGTCGCGAAGAACCATACGTAAAATACCACCGTGTCTGTAGTAATCAATTTCTACTTCAGAATCGAAACGTACTAATACTTCAAATTCTTTAGTATTTCCGTTTTCATCAGTAGCGGTTACTTTTACGATATCACGTGGTTTTACATTTTCATCAATGTGAACGTTAATAATTTCTTTACCAGTTAAACCAAGTGTATCAGCATTTTCTCCTGCTTTGAATTGTAGAGGAAGTACGCCCATTAACACAAGGTTTGAACGGTGGATACGTTCGAAACTTTCGGCAATAACTGTTTTAATTCCAAGTAAGTTTGTTCCTTTTGCAGCCCAGTCACGAGAAGATCCCATACCGTAATCTTTACCTGCAAGTACAACTAAACCTGTTCCATCTTCTTTATATTTCATACATGCATCATAGATGGACATAACTTCACCAGTTGGCCAGTAAGTTGTATATCCACCTTCTGTACCTGGAGCAATTTGGTTACGGATACGAATATTAGCAAACGTACCACGCATCATTACTTCATGGTTACCGCGGCGTGAACCATAAGAGTTGAAATCACGAATTTCAACACCTTTTTCACGTAAATATTTACCTGCAGGAGTATCTTTACCAATCGCACCTGCTGGTGAAATGTGGTCAGTAGTTACAGAGTCACCAAACTTTCCAACAACACGTAATCCTTCTAAAGGTTTTACTTCATCAGGATTTGGTGTTAACCCTTCAAAGAATGGTGGGTTCTGAATATATGTTGAATTTTCATCCCATGTGTAAAGCGGGTCATTGCTTGTTTGGATTGCATTCCAACGTTCATTGTCATCAAATACTCGTTCATATTCTTTACGGAATAATTCTGGAGTTACTGTTTTTTGTACTAGCTCTTTTACTTCGTCTGTAGTTGGCCAAATATCTTTCAAGTAAACATCGTTACCGTCTTTATCTTTACCGATTGGATCATTTTGAAGATCAATATTCACGGTACCAGCTAACGCATATGCCACAACTAATGGTGGAGATGCTAGATAGTTAGCTTTTACTAACGGATGAATACGTCCTTCAAAGTTACGGTTACCAGAAAGAACAGATGTAACTAGAAGATCATTTTCAACAATCGCTTTTTCAATCTCTTCTAATAATGGACCGGAGTTACCGATACATGTTGTACATCCGTAACCAACTAGGTTAAATCCAATTTTTTCTAAATAAGGTAGTAAACCGGAATCTTTTAAATAACCTGTAACTACTTTAGAACCAGGTGCTAAAGATGTTTTTACATATTTAGGCACATTTAACCCTTTTTCTACCGCTTTTTTCGCAACTAATCCTGCACCTAGCATTACATATGGGTTTGAAGTGTTTGTACAACTTGTAATCGCTGCAATTGCAACAGCACCTGTTTTCATTGTGACAGATTCACCGTTAGATAATTGGAAAGTTACTTCGCGATCAAGTTCTTTTGCATCTAAACCAAACCCTTGATTGCCTGCAGGTGCACTTACAGCCTCTTGGAATGCTTTTTGCATTTTAGAAAGCGGAATTAAATCTTGTGGACGTTTTGGTCCAGAAAGATTTGCTTCAATTTCAGATAAGTTGATTTCAACAACATCAGTATATATTGGATCTTCTTTATCAGGAGTAAAGAACATGTCATTTTCTTTCAAGTATTTTTCAACTAATTGAACATGTTCTTCTGGTCTTCCTGTTAGACGTAAATAATCTAAAGATTCTTCGTCTACTGGGAAGAATCCACAAGTAGCACCGTATTCAGGAGCCATGTTTGCAATTGTTGCACGGTCAGCAAGAGGTAATTTAGAAACTCCAGGACCAAAGAACTCAACGAATTTACCAACTACACCTTTTTGACGTAGTACTTGAGTAACTTTAAGTGCTAAGTCAGTAGCTGTAGCTCCGTTAGGTAGTTCACCAGTTAATTTAACACCGATAACTTCAGGAATTGGGAAGTAAGACGGCTGTCCGAGCATACCTGCTTCAGCCTCGATACCACCTACACCCCAACCAAGTACACCGATACCATTAATCATTGTTGTATGGGAGTCGGTACCTACTAGAGTATCAGGGTAAGCTTCTAATTCTCCCTCTTTATTTTCCACAGCATGAACGACGCTAGCTAAATACTCTAAGTTTACTTGGTGAACGATACCAGTAGCTGGTGGAACTGCACGATAGTTTTTAAATGCTTTTTGCGCCCAGCTTAAAAATTGATAACGTTCAGCGTTGCGTTCAAATTCAAGTTCCATGTTTGCTTTTAATGCATCTGGCGTACCGTATTTGTCAACTTGTACGGAATGGTCGATTACAAGATCAACTGGAATATCCGGATTAATTTTATCTGGATCTCCACCCATATCAGCCATAGCTTTACGTAAAGACGCTAAATCTACGACTGCAGGAACTCCAGTAAAGTCTTGTAAAATAACGCGTGATGGTTTAAATGGAACTTCTGCATCTTTTACTTCATCAGAACCCCATTTTGCTAAATTTTCTACATGTTCTTTAGTAATAACTCTTCCGTCTACCTGACGTAATACAGATTCTAATAAAACTTTAATAGAATATGGTAATTTTGAAACGTTTGCGACGCCTGCTTCTTCTAAAGCAGAAAGACGATAATAATGATACGTTTTGCCATTTAAATCAAATGACTTTTTAGCGTTAAAAACGTCATTATTCGCCATGATAATACCCCCTTCTTAGGAAATGCTCGAAGCTGTTCAAGTATACATATCTTTCCTATGTTACTTTTCACAGTACAATCTTAATATAAATAGACATATAAGTAAATATCAATAAAGTTATTGTTTTTTATAATTTTTACTTATTGCAGTAGTCAAAAATCTGTTTCCTTTAAATGCTAACATAGTTGAAAACTTTATGCGACACGATAAAAATGGAGGTGAAAATAATGGCGAAACGTCGGGCGAATCACGTTCGTCCTGGGATGAATGCTGCGAATGCTCAAGGAAAAGGTGCAGGTTATAATGAAGAATTGTCGAATGAACCGTTGACTCCTGAACAACGACAATTTAATAAAAAACGGAAGAAAAATCAATGAAAAGAAGAGATTAAACTCTCCTTATTATTGTAAAATGCCAGTAAATTTTTAAAAAATTTCACTGGCATTACTTTTTACTAAAGAAAAAAAGAAGGAGACAATCGATACTCCTCCTTACTTGGATCTAAATTTTTATCAACTTTATTCCTCTTCTTTATTTACTTGAGAAGCTATTTTTTCAAGATCCTTTTTATATTGTTCTAATCGATTTCGTTGATGTTCACTCGCCACTTCTAAAGCATTTTCTATTTGTTGATATGCCTCATTAATTTCGTTTTTTAAATGGCTTAATTCTGATGCAAACTCAGGACTATTTTTATCTAATGATAAGTAAATTTTTTCAGCCTCGTTAACACCTTGCTGTGCTGCTTGAAATGCTTGCTGTTTATCTTTGTGATATGGCAATTGATCACTCCCCTTCTACATTGCAATTTTAGGATATGTAAGTAAAGTGAATTTATTCAATTCGAATCGAATAAGTTCTTCGTTATTGATTGATTTTTCTTATATAAGATTTCCAATACGATTACATATTTCTATAAAAGTTGGAAAGATTAGTTAATAATAACACAATCATAAAAGGATGATGAAATTGAATCAAAATGGGAGTATTTCCATATTCCATGTAACATTATTAATCATTACGGCCGTTGGATTAAAGATGCACGTCATAATCATTAGTCCTCTATTGTATACGGCTGGTCGAGATTCATGGCTCTCATTAATATTAGCCTTTCTTCTAAGTTTTCTTTGGATTGGGCTTTTAATATACATTTATAAAAAATCACAAGGTAATCATTTAATGAAAGTCATAGAGAACTGTGCAGGGAAACCCATACGTATAATTTTTTCAATTTTACTTTCTATTTATTTAATTGGAGTAGGTATCATTACTACAAGAGAAACATTAACTTGGACAAATGTGTCTTATTTACGATACACTCCACTAATCATTATTGTTATTGTCTTCTTATCATTATGTGTGTTTGGTGCAGTTACAGGAATAAGATCTATCGCCATTCTCAATTTTTTTATCCTTTCTATCGTAATATTATTAGGAATTTTTGTGTCTTTAACAAATATGAAACATAAGGATTTCTCTTTATTAACCCCTGTTCTCGAACATGGATTTCAACCAGTCATCAAAGGAATGGTTTATCCAGTATCGGCCATGGTGGAATTGTTTATTATTATATTGCTTCAACATAAAATTCAAGGAAAAGTCAAGTATAAACATTTGTTTATTAATTCATTATTTTTGTTATGGTTATCATTAGGACCGACCATTGGAGCAATTGTGGAATTTGGTCCGATAGAGGCAAAGAATCAAAGATTTTCTGCTTATGAACAATGGGGAATTGCATCACTAGGACGATTTGTTGAACATCTTGATTTCCTATCCATATATCAGTGGCTTTCTGGAGCTTTTATACGTGTCACATTAATTTTTATTTTAGCAATCGAACTTCTTCAACCGAAAAATAATAAAATGAAATATTTAACCCTATCGTTGTTCTCTATCATAATTTTTATATTTGTTCTATTCCCGTTAAGCGATATTTATTATTATCAACTGTTAAGAGAATACATTCTTCCTTTTACAAGTTATTTCTTATTTGCAATTGTATTATTAATATGTCTCATTCTTTTCATGAAAAAAGGAAGTGTTAAACATCATGAAAAAACATCTCTATGACGAATCAGTTTTAAGAGAATTATTTAAGGATAATTCGGATATTATTTTTGAATCTATACACTTCCATAACCATACCGTTTTACTGATTTACTCGTATGGAATGGTTGATTCGAAAAATGTAAAAAGAGATATTCCAATAGCGATTGAACAATTTTTACAACATACGGATCATGTATCAATTTCTACCTTACAAAACGAATTTCATTCATTTTATATCGACTTTATTGATGATACTGAAGATTTATTGAACAAAGTTTTTAACGGGTATGTTTTAGTTTTATTTCAAGATGAAAATATTCTTATCTCTATCAATTGTAGTAATAAGCCGAATCGAACTACAGAAGCCTCCAATATGGAGATAGCTATTTTAGGGCCAAGAGACAACTTAATTGAAGATATTACAACGAATTTTTCTTTAATCCGTAAAAGACTTCCTACAAATTCTCTTTTATCTAAAACATTTAAAATTGGAGAACGGTCCAAAACAGAAGTAAAAATTTTATATATGAAGGATATTACAAATGAGGAAATAGTAAAAACCATTGAAGAAAAACTTAAAAAAATTAAAGTTGAAAACGTTTATAGTGGAAAACAATTGATGGAATTTATTGATAAAAAAGTAAGTTTATTCCCTCGATATGATTATACTGGTAGACCAGATTTTATCGTTCAATCACTGCTAACAGGAAGAGTTGCGATTTTAATTGATGGGATACCCTTCAGCATTATTACACCAGCTAATTTGTTTTTGTTATTTAAAAGTGCGGAAGATGTAGAATATACGTATTTTTATAATATCATTGAACGTTTTTTTCGCATTACAGGTTTCATGCTGTCAATCTTACTTCCAGGTTTTTGGGTTGCGATTACTTCTTTCCATCAAAATCAACTACCATTATCCCTATTAGCTACCGTTGTTGAATCACGATTGGGTATTCCACTAAGTCCTGCTCTTGAAGCGTTTATTATGTTATTTTTATTTGAACTGTTTCGAGAATCAGGTCTACGACTTCCTACTTCTATTGGACAAACATTAAGTGTTGTTGGTGGATTAATCATTGGTGATGCTGCCATTCGTGCTGGTATTGCTAGTCCTGCTATGATTGTCATTATGGCTAGCTCAGTTGTTGCTGGTTTTACCCTCATAAATCAAACATTAATTGGCGCTCTTACTATATTAAGATTTTTTGTATTAATTCTATCTTCTTTATTAGGATTTTTTGGGTTTTTTTTATCGATATTTTTCTTTGGTCTCTACCTATCAAGTATTCGGATTTATGGAATCCCATATTTAGCTCCATTCGATACAACAAGTGGGAAAAGTATGTTTGAAACATTTTTTAAAGTACCGTTTCTTTTATATAATAAGCGCCCAAGATTTTTATCACCTAAAGATGAAACTCGAATAGGGGATCAAAATGATGAAAAATAATAAGTTGTTGATTGTATTCATTTTATCTATCTCCATTCTATCAGGTTGTTACGATTCCATCCCTCCTGAAGATATGTCATATGTACATGCACTCGGGGTAGATTATAAGGATGGAAAATATATTGTATATGCACAGTTCATTAATTTATCAAGTCTTGCAAAAATTGAAGGAGGAAACAATAAAGATGAAACCCATCCAGAAGTAGCCATTGGAAAATCGACAAATATTAATGATGCCCTTTTTCAAATTTATAAATCAACTCAACAAAAAGTTTATTGGAGTAATTTAACATTCTTAGTTGTGACGGAAGAACTATTGAAAAAAGGGTTGCAAGAAGTTTTGGACTTGCTTATCCGATATCCTGAAACAAGGTATAGGATTAAATTATATTCCACTAACCAATCTCTCGAGGAAGCTTTATTATTTACCGTTCCATTACAAATTTCGACAGCTTTTTCAAAACTCGCTAGTCCTGAAAACACACTTGGCCAAAGTTCATATATGCTAATCAAAGATATTAGGAACTTTATCATTGATTTGAATGAACCAAGCCATGAAGCCATCATTCCAAGGCTACATATAGAAAAAAAAGTTTGGAAAACAAATAAAGGATCATTAGACGTTGTCAGTCTTAAAGGTGTCTCCATCTATCATATTGATGAATTATTTAAAGGAAACCTATCAGAAAAAGATTCAGAAGGACTTAAATGGTTAAATAAAGATTTTACTCGTGAACAGTTAATCGTAAAAGTTGGTTCTGATAAATATAATGCCCTCATTGTTAATAAGGTTAAACACAAGATCATCCCTATCGTAAAGGGAAAACAGGTCAAATTTAAACTATCTTTAAAAGCAAAAGCAACCATCAATATATTAGAATCGGATTATCCTTTAGAAGAACTTACAAAAAAAGGGGAAAATATTATAAAAGAGCAAATATTAAATACTTATCACAAAGGATTAGAACTAAATTCAGATGTTTATCGTTTATCTCAAGTATTATTTCGAAAAGAAAATCATGTTTGGAAGAAAATAAATACAAATGGAAAAATACCATTAAATAAAGATTCCTTAATTGTAGACGTCCAACTAAATATTGCAAGTTCAGGAAAATCACGTTATAACTCTAATCTAAAATAATTACCTAATGACTTAATATACGAATATTTTTACCTATGTTTGTTACTTTAAAAAATAGGAGGGATTTATAATGACGAACAAAAATGATCATAAAGATATGAGAAAAAATGCGGCTAAAGGAGACAATCCAAGTCAACCTGCTCCATTAAGCGGTTCACATAAAGTGAAGAATCGAAACCACTCAAAACAAAAAAAACATCAAGGGCATGATATGTAACGTTAATTAAGAAAGTTACCCCCTAGTGATAAATATTGATGGGATCCACATCTTTTTGTAGAATTTGAATATTCATCTTTTTGTTACAAATATGAAGGGATTGGTAGTGACCAATCCTTTTTTTATACAATCGTCGTTCTGAAGTTTCTTAACAAATAATCATTTTCTGCCTTATGTTCATGTCCAAATCGAAAATTTAATGTCACTTTTTTAAATTTTTCGCGTAAAATGTTTTAACACCACCTTGGGGGTTATCGGACATGATTGGCCAAAAGAAAAATTTTGATTCTGAGGAAATGGAAAAGTGGTTAGATTCATATTTTCTTGACCCTTTAACCTCTTATTTAGATGAAACTATTTTCCGTGTAGATTTATATGATTCTGAAAATTATTTCATCGTCGAGGCTCTTTTACCAAATGTTAAAAAGGAGGATATTGAAATAGTTGTAGAAAATCAATCGATTCACATTAAAGTAAAAGATTCAGCAAAAATTAAAACAAGGACAATAACGTTTCCGATTCCGATATCAGATAAAAAAATGAGAGCGACATTTGAAAATGATATATTGGAGATATATCTTTATAAATGAATTATGGTAAAATTGTAAAATAAAGAAGTAAACGTATCGAGGGAAAAATGAAAGGAAATTTATTATGAAAAAATCGATAAGAATGCTCTCCATATTAGCAAGTTTTTATTTTTTTATAGCTTTTTTTAGCGCCTTAATAAGGTTTAAATTTCTTTCTATTGTTTATTTATTCGGGTTTATACTTGCTATAACCATTTTATTAATGACAATTTCTCTACCCTCTCATAAAAAGTACAGAGATCGATAATTTTCTATTTCTTACCTAGCTTCTCCTCTCTTCCTTGTCCTCATAAAAAACCTTCATCTTATATCTTTTATCCACAATTTTTTCAATGTTTTTAAGGACCATCAATATTATTATTTTTCAATTATTATGTAATACTAGTAAGCCAACAATATTAAAAAAATGGCTCTATAATAAATGTTGGGGTTTTCATACAATTTTGGTCAAAAAAAAGACACGCAACCCCGTCATTCTTTTATAC
>NZ_JBYLHW010000070.1:0-12969 GCF_057747715.1 Bacillus sp. JST-5
AAAATTCCATCCTACGATTCAGAGGCCACCAAACGAAAGCGCGGTAGCCCCTAAACCCCAACATTTGACATAGAACCTTCTTTTTCCTGATATATTGACCACGCCTTTTTAATGCAATATTCGAGTTTTTCCTTCATAATAATATTGAATCATTTGACAAGAACTAAGGGGATGATGACCGATGAAAGAAAAACATATTTTGTTATGTGTGACTGGAGGTATTGCTGTATATAAAGCAGTAGCACTTACCAGTAAATTAGTTCAATCAGGTTTTCATGTGAAAGTAATTATGACGGAAAGTGCAATGAAATTTGTTACTCCTCTTTCCTTTCAATCAATTTCGAGAAACGAAGTTTACATAGATACATTTGATGAAAAAAATCCGAGTGTTATTTCTCATATCGATTTAGCAGATTGGGCAGATTTAGTCATTGTTGCTCCTGCAACTGCAAATGTAATTGGGAAAATGGCAAATGGAATTGCCGATGATATGGTTACAACAACGCTTTTGGCAACAACAGCACCTGTTTGGTGTGCACCAGCGATGAATGTTCATATGTATGATCATCCGGCCGTTAAACAAAATATCGATACTTTATATCAAAGAGGTGTACGTTTCATTGAACCAAGTGAAGGCTACTTAGCTTGTGGATATGTAGGAAAAGGAAGATTAGAAGAGCCGGAAAAAATTGTGCAGCTTGTAAAAGATTATTTTCAACGGAAAAACGAACATTGGTTGGAAGGTAAAAGAATTGTAATAACAGCAGGCCCAACGAGAGAAAAAATAGACCCTGTTCGTTACATAACTAATTTTTCTACTGGAAAAATGGGATATGCGATTGCAGAAGTTGCAAATAATTTAGGGGCCAATGTAACACTGATTTCTGGGCCGGTTCAATTAGAACCACCTAAACAAGTAGAAACCATTTACGTGGAAAGTGCTGAAGATATGTTTCAAGCTGTGATGAAACAATATGATAATGCGGATATTGTCATCAAAACAGCGGCGGTAGCAGATTATCGACCTAAACAAGTGTTTCAGCAAAAGATGAAAAAGAACGATGAGGATGCTGTTATTACATTGGAGAGAACAAAAGATATTTTATTTGAACTTGGTAAAAGAAAAAAGGATCAAGTTTTAGTAGGATTTGCGGCGGAAACGAACAACGTTGAAGAATATGCACGCAAGAAATTGGAAAAGAAAAATGCAGATATGATTATTGCAAATGACGTGACAAAAGTAGGTGCAGGATTTGGTTCTGAAACCAATATTGTTACCATTTTTAAACGAAACGGGGAAAAAATAGAGTTGCCGCAAATGTCAAAAAAGGATGTTGCTTACGAAATTTTGAAAGAAATTCATAAATGGATGGATCGGTCATGAACAATATTGCATCTGTTATTGTAGACGTTCCGACTTTTCCAACTGATAAGCCGTTTGACTATTTAATACCAGAACGTTGGATAGGAATCATTCAACAGGGAATGCGAGTCATTGTCCCTTTTGGCAATCGGCAAGTATTAGGATTCGTTCAAGAATTAAAGAGTGAATCTTCTTTTCATGAATTAAAAGAAATTATTGAACCGATGGAATTGAGTCCGTCATTAAACGATGAATTGTTGCAATTAGGGGACATATTAACTAGAGATACGCTATGTTTTAAAATTGCTGCATATCAAGCAATGTTACCAGCAGCATTAAAAGCAAAATATAAAAAGTTAGTAAGAAAAACATCAAATTTAGAAGATGATAGTTTATCAAAAGAAATGAAAGATTTATTCCATCAACAGGAGACGGTTGAATGGGATCGATGTATTCAAATTCTATCTCCTAAAACTATTTATGACGCTGTACAACAAGGATGGCTCGAAATAACTTACGATATTCGTGACAAAGTAAACAGAAAAAAAGTGAAATTCATCCAACCCGCAGTCTCGATTGATGACCTAAAAAAGGAAGAAGAGAATTTAGCCAAAACGGCAAAAAATCAAAAAAAAATTATTCAATATTTTCAAAATCAATTTGAACCGGTTGAATTGTCGACTCTTTTGAAAGAATTAGAGGTAACAAGAAGCTCGATTCAGCCTCTATTAAATAGAGGTTTATTTCAAATTTTTGATCAAGAAGTTTATCGAGATCCTTATGATAATAAAAAATTTAAACAAACTAAACATTTACCATTAACAGATGAACAGCAAAAAGTTATCACACCTATTCATCAGGCGATTTTCGAAGAGAGGCATGAAGTGTTTTTATTATTCGGGGTAACAGGAAGTGGAAAAACAGAAGTATATTTACAATCTATTCAAAAAGTACTGGATCAAGGGAAAGAAGCGATTGTATTAGTTCCAGAAATTTCATTGACACCACAAATGGTACAAAGATTTAAAGGAAGATTTGGGAATTTAGTAGCTGTTCTCCATAGTGGGCTTTCAGTCGGTGAGAAATATGATGAATGGAGAAAAATTCAAAGAAAAGAAGTAAAAGTAGTAGTTGGTGCGAGATCAGCCATTTTTGCTCCATTTGAAAATTTAGGCATTATTATCATTGATGAAGAACACGAAACAAGCTATAAACAAGAAGAAAACCCTCGATATCATGCAAGAAATATCGCCATTGAAAGAGGAAAATTTCATCATTGTCCTGTCGTTCTTGGCAGCGCAACACCGTCATTAGAATCATTTGCCAGAGCGAAAAAAGGTGCATATCACTTATTGACGTTATCTCACAGGATGAATAAACAGTCACTTCCCTCAGTAGAAATTGTTGATATGCGAGAGGAATTACGAAACGGCAATCGTACGATGTTTTCCACATTACTGATTGAAAAAATGAAAGATCGATTGAAAAAAAAAGAACAAATTGTCTTGTTTTTAAATAAAAGAGGACATTCATCTTTTATCATGTGTAGAAATTGCGGGTTGGTTGCCAATTGTCCTAACTGTGAAATCTCCTTAACGTACCATCGCGTAACAGAACAACTGAAATGCCATTACTGTGGGTATGAAGCTATAGTGCCGACAAAATGCCCAGATTGCGGTAGTACACATATACGCTATTTTGGGACAGGTACACAAAAAGTGGAAGAACAGTTGCAAAAATTGTTACCGGAAGCAAGAATTATTCGAATGGATGTAGATACTACATCAAGGAAGGGAGCCCATGAAAAATTACTAGCTGCTTTTGGAGAAGGAAAAGCGGATATTTTACTTGGAACGCAAATGATTGCTAAAGGGTTAGACTTTCCGAATATCACTCTAGTAGGTGTGTTGTCTGCTGATACTATGCTACATTTACCTGACTTTCGTGCTTCAGAAAAAACATTTCAGCTATTAACCCAAGTAAGTGGACGAGCAGGTAGGCATCATTTGGAAGGTGAGGTTATCATCCAAACGTATACTCCTAACCATTATAGTATTGTCCTAGCTGGTGAGCAAAACTACGAACAATTTTACTTGCAAGAAATGAAATTGAGAAAAATTGGTCAATATCCTCCTTTTTACTATTTAGTGTTAATCAATATAGCTCATAACGATCTATTAAAAGTTGTTAATATTGCGGAAAAAATTAGCCGTTTTTTACAAAACTCTTTATCAAAAGATTCTATTTTATTAGGACCTACTGCATCACCAATCGCCCGAATAAACAATAGATATCGATATCAAGTTTTGATAAAATACAAACGTGAATCACATTTACTTGAAACTTTAAGAAAAATCATCCACCATTATGAAATCGAGAAAAAAGATAAAAATTTATCTATTTCGATAGATTTAAATCCTTTTTCTTTCATGTAAAAAGAGAGGAAGTGAATTTGTGATTTTAAATATAGTATTACATCCTGCTGATATATTAAATAAAAAAACAAAAAAGGTGGAGGCTTTTGATTCCTCATTACATCAATTGTTAGACGATATGTATGAAACAATGGTTCATGCAGACGGAGTTGGGTTAGCAGCTCCACAAATCGGAATTGACCAACAAATTGCGATTGTAGAAACTGGTGAAGAGAACGGACGATTAGAAATGATTAATCCTGAAATCGTATATTCTGAAGGTGAAGAAATAGGCATCGAGGGCTGTTTAAGTATTCCAAATGTTTATGGTGACGTTATTCGCTCTTATAAAATTCGATTGCGCGCCCAAGATCGATTTGGAGAAGAATTTGAAATGGAAGCAGAAGGCTTTTTCGCACGAGCTATTCAACATGAAATTGATCATCTTCATGGGATTTTGTTTACTTCTAAAGCAAAAAGGTTTTATACAGAAGAAGAACTGGAAAGGATGACGGAAGATTGACAAAAATAGTTTTCATGGGAACTCCTGCATTTTCAGTTCCAATATTACAACAGCTAATTGATGATGGCTATGAAATTATTCAGGTTGTTACACAACCAGATCGACCAGTAGGAAGAAAAAAAGTTTTAACTCCTCCACCGGTAAAGGTAGAAGCGGAAAAACACAATATTCCTGTTTTCCAACCTGAAAAAATTAGAGAAAAAGAGCAATATGAAAAAATATTATCATTAGAGCCGGATTTGATTGTTACAGCTGCTTTTGGACAAATATTACCTAAGGAATTGCTAGATGGACCAAAATATGGTTGTATTAATGTTCATGCATCATTACTCCCTGAATTAAGAGGGGGTGCACCAATTCATTATGCGATATTACAAGGTAAGAAAAAAACAGGTGTCACCATCATGTATATGGTGGAAAAATTAGATGCGGGTGACATGATCAGTCAAGTTGAAGTTGAAATAGATGAGAGAGACCATGTAGGGACATTACACGATAAGTTAAGTGCAGCTGGAGCTAAATTATTGAGTGAAACAATTCCTAAATTATTAAATGGAGATATTACTCCCATCAAGCAAAACGATGAAGAAGCGACATTCGCCTATAACATAAAACGTGAACAAGAAAAAATTGATTGGGGCCGTTCTGGAGTAGACATTTATAACCATATCCGAGGACTTCATCCTTGGCCAGTGGCTTATACTACTTTCCAAGGTAGTGTTTTAAAAGTTTGGTGGGGTGAAAAAATAAGCATTAAGTCTGACAAACAGCCTGGAACGATTATTAAAGTAGAAAAGGATGGATTAATTGTTCAGACAGGTGATGATGTTTCTATTAAAATCACTGAATTACAACCTGCTGGAAAAAAGAGAATGTCAGCGGAACAATTTTTAAGAGGAATCAACGTAGATCGATTAGTTGGTACCGTCTTGGGGGATTAAGATGAAAAAAAACGCACGTGAGATTGCATTGGAACTTTTAGAGTCTATCGAAAAACAACAAGCATATAGCAATTTATTATTAAATAATGCGATAAAAAAATATCATCTTGAAAAGGCGGATGCGAGATTATTAACAGAACTCACTTATGGAACCCTACAAAGGAAGATGACATTAGATTATTACCTGAAATCATTTTTAAGGAAAGGTAAAATTGACCTTTGGGTTCGTCAATTGCTAAGACTCTCACTATACCAAATGGTCTATTTAACGAAAATTCCAGATCGGGCAGTAATTCATGAAGCTGTAAATATTGCGAAAAAGAGAGGACATAAAGGAATTGCTTCTTTCGTAAATGGTGTGCTACGTAGCATTCAACGAGAAGGTATTCCATCTTTGGATGAAATTAAGGATGATTTAGAACGAATTTCCATTGAAACAAGTCATCCACTATGGCTCGTAAAACGATGGGTTCGTCAATTTGGAGTTGAAAAAGCAAGAGAAATTTGTGAAGAAAATTTACGCACACCTGTTCAAACGGGGCGTGTGAATGAATATTTAACAGATGTGGAAGAAGTTATTTCTATATTAAATGAAGAAGGATTTGAAGTAAAAAGAAGTGAAATTATTCCTTCTGCCATTAAATGTTTAAGAGGAAATTTAGCAAACTCGGACGCTTTTAAAAATGGATTATTAACCATCCAAGATGAAAGTTCCATGCTCGTTGGATATGTTCTATCTCCAGAGAAAGGTGAACATATTTTAGACTGCTGTGCAGCACCTGGAGGAAAATCTACCCATATTGGTGAACTATTAAAAAATACAGGTTCTGTGACTTCTTTAGACTTACATGAACATAAAGTAAAGTTAATAAAAGAAAATGCAGAACGATTAAAACTTTCAAATATTAAACCACGTGTATTGGACAGTAGGGAAGCATCTAAAGTTTTTGAAAGTGAATCATTTGATAGAGTCCTTGTAGATGCTCCGTGTTCCGGATTAGGTGTCATTCGGAGGAAGCCAGATATTAAATATGTAAAAACAGAAGAAGATGTATATGCATTAACTTCTGTACAGTTTCAACTGTTAGATGAAGCATCCAAACTCGTGAAAAAGGGCGGACGGTTAGTTTATAGTACTTGTTCCATTGACCATGATGAAAATGAACAAGTTTCTAAAAAGTTTTTAGAAAGTCATCCTGATTTTCAAGCTGATATAGAGATCATCAACCGTGTTCCTAAACTCGTTCAGCCGTTTGTTCAAAACCATATGATTCAAATATTACCTCAAGACTTAGGAAGCGATGGATTTTTTATCGCATGTTTTAGAAAGAAGGTGTCATCATGACCAAATCAACATTAGAAGGAAAAGAAGTTCAGCTTAAATCGCTTTATTCTCTGCAGTTAGAAGAATTAAGAGAATGGGTAGAAAAAGAAGGAGAAAAAAAGTATCGTGCCGACCAAATTTTTGAATGGTTATATAAAAAGAGGGTCGATTCCATTGAGGAAATGACGAATTTACCAAAAGGCTTCCGAGAAAAATTAAAGGAACGATTTACATTATCTCCTTTAAAGACGATTGTAAAGCAAACATCAAAGGATGGAACAATTAAATTTCTATTTGAACTTTCGGATGGCTATTCGATTGAAACTGTATTAATGAGACATGAGTATGGAAATTCTGTTTGTGTGACAACACAAGTCGGCTGCAGAATTGGTTGTACGTTTTGCGCTTCAACATTAGGCGGTTTAAAGCGAAATTTAGAGGCAGGAGAAATCGTCTCACAAGTACTTAAAGTGCAAAAAGTATTGGACGAAACGAATGAAAGAGTTAGCCAAATAGTTGTCATGGGAATTGGTGAACCATTTGATAACTATGAAGGACTCCTATCATTTTTAAAGATTGTCAATCATGAAAAAGGATTGAATATTGGTGCAAGACATATTACTGTATCAACAAGTGGAATCATTCCGAAAATTTATAAATTCGCTGATGAGAAACTTCAAATTAATTTTGCTGTTTCATTACATGCACCAAATAATGAGCTTCGCAGTAAATTGATGCCGATAAATCGTGCATATAAGCTGCCTGATTTAATGGAAGCGATCAAGTATTATATCGAAAAAACCGGTCGAAGAGTGACGCTGGAGTATGGTCTTTTTGGCGGAGTAAACGATCAAGTGGAACATGCGGAAGAATTAGCTTCTTTGATTAAAGGTTATAAAGTTCATGTGAATTTAATTCCAGTTAACTACGTGCCTGAACGAAATTATGTAAGAACCCCTAGAGAACAGATTTTCTTATTTGAAAAGACCTTAAAAAATCGTGGCATTAATGTTACGATAAGACGTGAACAAGGACATGATATTGACGCGGCTTGTGGGCAACTCCGTGCGAAGGAGCGGAAAGAAGAAGCGAGGTGAATGGGATGAAGGCTGTATTTTTATCTGACCGTGGGAAAATTAGAACTCACAACGAAGATAACGGTGGCGTATTGGTCAATCAAGCGGGTATATATTTAGCATTTGTTGCAGACGGTATGGGTGGACATCGAGCGGGGGACGTTGCTAGCTCGCTTACTTTAAAAAAATTAAAAGAATATTGGGATGATACTGATTCATTTTCAACTCCTGAAAGTATCGAAGAATGGTTTATAGAACATATAAACAGGCTAAATCAATATATTTTTCAAGAGGCAGGAAAGAATCCAGAGTGTCAAGGAATGGGAACAACGATCGTAGCAGCTATTGTAACCGAACAATTTGCTACGATTGCCAATGTTGGTGATAGTCGTTGTTATATATTAAACGACGAGGGATTTAAACAATTGACGGAAGATCATTCATTAGTAAATGAACTGGTAAAGACTGGACAAATTTCTAAAGAGGATGCCGAAAACCATCCTCGGAAAAACGTCCTTCTTAGAGCTTTAGGAACTGAACCGTCGGTAGAAATTGATATAAAAACAATCACTTTTGAAGAAGGTAACTATTTATTATTATGTTCTGACGGACTTTCTAATAAATTATCGAACCAAGAAATGGAACAAATATTGTTAAAAGACTGCCCCATTAATGAAAAAGCTCAAGAAATGATAGACTTGGCCAACCAATATGGGGGAGAGGATAATATTACGTTAATTATTCTTGAGTTTAATAATGGCACTAAGGCTGGGTGAATAAAATGTTAATAGGAAAACGAATAAGCGGACGCTATAAGATCATAAATCTTATTGGCGGCGGCGGTATGGCAAATGTATATTTAGCCCGTGATATGATTTTAGAACGGGATGTGGCGATCAAAATATTAAGATTAGATTTCTCTAACGATGAAGAATTTATTCGTCGTTTTCGCCGTGAAGCTCAGTCAGCAACAAGTTTGGCTCATCCTAACATCGTAAACATATATGATGTGGGGGAAGAAGAAGATATCTATTACATAGTCATGGAATATGTGGAAGGATTGACGTTAAAGCAATACATTCAAAATCATTCGCCTCTAAAAGTACAAAAGGCGCTGGACATTATGAAACAATTAACGTCAGCAATTGCACATGCCCATCAAAATCATATCATTCATCGTGATATCAAGCCACAAAATATATTAGTAGATAAAAATGAAAATGTAAAAATTACTGATTTTGGTATTGCTACTGCTTTAAGTGCAACAACTATTACTCATACGAATTCGGTTCTAGGTTCTGTTCATTATTTATCACCGGAACAAGCCCGTGGGCAAATGGCGACAAAGAAATCAGATATCTATTCATTAGGTATCGTTATGTTTGAGTTATTAACAGGTAGACTTCCATTTTCTGGTGAATCTGCCGTTTCGATTGCACTAAAGCATTTGCAAAATGAAACACCTTCTCCAAGACAATGGAATCCGGATATTCCGCAAAGTGTTGAAAATATTATTTTGAAAGCAACGGCTAAAGACCCACATTATCGATATGATAGTGTTGAAGAAATGGAAGAAGATTTACATACCTCGCTAGATCCGGATCGCATCAATGAACCTCCATTTCGAGTACCAGTTGACGAAGAAGCAACAAAAGCAATTCCGGTCATAGCTGATGAGAAACCATTTCGAAACTTAGAAGAAACAAAAATTCACGATAAAGAAAATCAAAATAATGAAAATGGGAAAACTGAAGAAGCGGTAAAAAAGGACAAGAAAAACAATAAGAAAAAGAAACGAAAAATTATTATTGCCTCTATTTTAGGTGCTATTGTGTTATTAGCATTATTTACGTTCATCATGTTTCCTGGAATATTCGGTCCTAAACAGATAGAAGTTCCAGACGTAAGAGAACTTGAGTTGGAAGAAGCTATAGAAAAACTAACTGATGCTGGACTTGAAATTGGCGAAACTTTGGAGCTTACCAGTGATGAAATCCCTGAAAAACATGTGATAAAGACGGATCCGAAACAAGGTCGAAAAGTTAATGAAGGTACTAAAGTAAATATTTATATTAGTACTGGAAAGGAAAAACTATCTTTCTCCGATTATCGTGGTAGAATGTTTGATGATGTCGTCGAAATATTAAAAGATGATTATAAAGATATATTAAAAGAAGAAGTATTTGATGATAGTGAACCAGGAACTATTATAGATCAAGATCCTAAACCTGATGAAGAAATTGTACCAGAGGAGACAGTGATTACATTTATCGTAAGTAAAGGGCCAGAAACCTTTAAGTTAGCAGATTTAAAAGAATATAGCGTAAATGGCGTCAATGATTATGCTGCTACCCATGGTTTAAAAGTTGATATGACAAATGAAGAATATCACGATACGATTCCAAAAGGGTATATTATCTCTCAAGATCCACCTCCAGGAACGGAAGTGAAAAAAGGAGATACGGTTATTGTCGTCATATCGAAAGGCCCAAAAGAACAACCTCCTAAGCAAGTTTCGAGAGAAGTGAAAATTGAATATACAGGAAGTGAGGGTACTCCTCAAACCATTCAAATTTTTATTGATGATATGAACAATGATTATCAAACACCTTCTCGCACTTTTACAATTACTGAGACAAGGACGGTTCGCCTAGAATTTCTCATTGCTCCAAATACACAAGGAAAATATAAAATTACGAGAGATGGAGAAGTTGTGGAAGAAGAAATCATTCATTATCCAAACAACTAGCAATAGAAAAAGGAATGAGACAAGAGGAATAGCTTCATACTTGTTTCATTCCTCTTTTTCAATCGAAAAAAATGAAACGAAGGAGTGATGCTATGGCAGAAGGGAAAATTGTAAAAGCATTAAGTGGATTTTATTATGTAAAAACGGGTGAAAATATTATTCAATGTCGCGGAAGAGGAGTTTTTCGTAAACAAAAGATTACCCCATTAGTAGGGGATTATGTGGTCTATCAAGCTGAAAATGATGAAGAAGGATATATATTAGAAATTAAAGACCGAAAAAATGAATTAATTCGTCCACCCATTGCTAATATTGACCAAGCATTTCTCGTTTTTTCAGCCGTTGAACCTGATTTTAATACAGTCTTACTTGATCGGTTTCTTGTTATTATTGAGTCAAAAGGAATTGTCCCTATTATCGTTATTACGAAAATGGACTTAGCAGATGAAAAAATAAAAGAGTCTATAGAGAAGTATGCAAACATTTATCGTAACATTGGCTATGATGTTATTTTAAGCTCATGTAAGACGAAAGAGGGAGTAGAGTCGCTTTTTCCATTTATTGATGGAAAAATTTCTATGTTTGCAGGACAATCAGGAGTTGGAAAATCGAGTTTATTAAATGCTTTACGACCTGATTTACAATTAAAAACCAATCATATCTCCCATCATTTAGGGAGAGGAAAACATACCACTCGTCATGTAGAGCTCTTAGAAGTTCAGAATGGATTAGTAGCAGATACACCAGGATTTAGCTCTCTTGAATTTATAGATATAGAACTTGAAGATCTACCGTTTTATTTTCCTGATATTAGAAAAGTAGGGGAAAATTGCAAATTTAGAGGTTGTCTACATTTGAAGGAACCAAATTGTGCAGTGAAACAGGCAGTTGAAACTGGAGAAATAGCGTTATTTCGCTATCAACATTATCAAAGTTTTATAGAAGAAATACGTGATAGAAAGCCGAGGTATTGACATGATTAAAATTGCACCATCAATTTTATCAGCAAATTTTGCAAAATTAGGAGAAGAAATTAAAGAAGTTGAAGCTTTAGGAGCAGATTATATCCATATTGATGTAATGGATGGCCATTTTGTTCCAAATATTACTATGGGACCGTTAGTTGTTGAAGCTATCCGTCCAATTACCGAATTAACGTTAGATGTTCATTTAATGATTGAAAATCCCGCACAATACGTAGAAAACTTTGCTAAGGCAGGAGCAGATATTATCTCTGTACATGTAGAAAGTGATCCCCATTTACATAGAACGATTCAACATATTCGTGCTTTAGGAGTGAAACCAGGAGTTGTTATAAATCCTGCTACTCCAGTATCTGCTATAGAACCAATATTACCTGATGTGGATTTAGTACTGCTGATGACGGTTAATCCAGGTTTTGGCGGACAAAAATTAATTCATTCTGTTCTACAAAAAATTAATCAAGTGAAAAAATTAAAAGACCAAAATGGATGGTCATTCGAAATTGAAGTAGATGGTGGTGTAAATCAAGAGACTGCAGCATTATGTATTCAAGCAGGAGCAGAAGTTTTGGTGGCAGGATCGGCTATTTTTAATGCAGAAAATAGAAAAGAAGCCATTCAATTGATTCGCGGCAAACGTTAAAGGGTGCATTTATATGAAAATTTATTTAGTTGCAGGCGGCCCTTCTCAATACATTCCAAGTTTAAAAGATTTTCATCAAGAAGATGTCGTTTGGATTGGAATTGACCGTGGTGTTCGATATTTATTAAATGAAGATATTCGACCTAACATTGCTATTGGTGATTTTGACTCTATATTATCTACAGAGTTGGAATTATTTCGTCATGTTGTGCCTTCACTGAAAATTTTTAAGCCGGAAAAAGATGAAACAGATATGGAACTTGCTCTTCGTTTGGCTCTAGAAAAAAATCCTGTGGAAATGAAGATTTTTGGAGCAACTGGCGGACGATTGGACCATTTATTTGCGAATATTCATTTATTATCTTGGATTTTGAAAGAAAATCCAGAACTCTCCGTTGAAGTGATTGACCGACAAAACATTGTATTTGTAAGAAAACCTGGAACCTACCATTTACCTAAAATCTTTGACATGAAATATGTTTCATTTATACCGTTATCAGAAGAAGTAAAAGATTTAACATTAGTAGGATTTAAATATCCATTGAAAAATAGGAATATTTTATTTTCATCTACACTATGTATAAGTAATGAACTTATTCTAGATTATGGTACTTTTTCTTTTTCCGAAGGCATATTAATGGTTGTAAGGAGTCGTGATGATTAGAACTTAATCTTTAGAAGGATGTACATCCATGAATCGTTTGAATATACTGTTAAAAGATTCAAACGAATGAAGTTGAGTCTGGTCAGATGCATGAGGAGGGACGTTGGATGAAATTTTACACAATTAAATTGCCGCGTTTTTTAGGTGGAATTATTCGGGCACTGTTAGGGACATTTAATAAAAAATAATGATTCGGTTACTTCAAGTTTTAAGGACCTATCTTGAACAGGATGATTGTTTTATCTGCCCGAATGGAAGGAAAGTCTTGTTTAAAAAGTATCAAACCAAA
>NZ_JBYLHW010000071.1:0-12798 GCF_057747715.1 Bacillus sp. JST-5
TTTTAATCGGAAAATGACTTTTAACCAGTGTAATGGTTTTGCATTTTCGTGTCCAATTAATTAAGGGGTCCAAATAGATTCTGGTGAACGAATTTGCAAGTTTGAATTAAGTATTTGTATCTATCCAATAGTTATTTGCAACTAGCAATATTCGTATTTGCAACTGAAAGAAAAAAACTTGTAACTTATAAAAATTTATTTGTCACTCATGGACATTTTCTTGCAAGTTGAAAAATGATCTTGCAACAAAGTTTAACTTTTTTGCAAGTCGTTGTTTCGAGGATAAATGGTGCAGCAAGTGATCGAAAATCTTCCAACTTTGGGATGGATTTTTTTGCAACACAAAATAGTTTGATAGTGATTAAGAAAACTAATATTCGAAAATCTAGCATCTCAATGCTTATCTGTAATGTGCTTCTTCTGGTCAAATATAATGGCCAGTGAAATCTTATAAGAAAAATTTCACTGGCTCATTCTATTTTTTGTAGAGTATTATACTAACCTATTCCTTACAATTGAATAGACACATATTTAGTTTCTAAAAACTCCTCAATACCTTGATGTCCGCCTTCTCTACCTAGTCCGCTTTGTTTAAAACCTCCGAATGGAGCTTGTGCAGTTGAAGGTACACCATCGTTAATTCCAACAATTCCATATTCTAGTTTTTCAGAAACATATATGGCCGTTTTTAAACTTTCCGTATAAGCATAAGCGGCTAGCCCATAAATCGAATTATTGGCTCTTGCAATCACTTCATCTATATCATTAAACGTAATAATCGGAGCAACTGGCCCAAATGTTTCTTCGTTCATAATTTTCATAGAATCTTTGACGTTACTAATAACAGTAGGTTCAATAAAATACCCACCCTCAAAATCGGATACTCTTTTACCTCCAAACTCAAGGTTGGCTCCATTTTGCACAGCATCATTGATATGGCTGATGACCTTATGGAAGGCATCTTCATCAATTAATGGCCCGATATCAGTTTCAGAATCTAAGCCGTAACCAACTTTTAATTGTTTAGTTGATTCTACTAGTTTTTTAGTGAAATCTTTTGCAATTTTTGAATCAACATAAATTCGATTAGCACAAATACACGTTTGTCCACAATTTCTAAATTTAGATTGAACGACACCTTTGACGGCAAGGTCTAGATCCGCATCTGCGAAAACAATGACAGGTGCATGACCACCAAGCTCAAGTGAAATTTTCTTAACGGTTTCTGCCGCCCCTTTCATGAGCAGCTTACCCACTTCAGTAGAGCCAGTAAATGTAATTTTTCGGACACGAGTATCTTTTAACCATGCGTCTGCAATAGAAGGTGCATCACCGGTAACAACATTAATAACTCCTTTTGGTATGCCGGCTTTCTCAGCAGCTTCTGCTAATTTAAAGGCAGTTAGAGGGGTCTGTTCAGCGGGTTTTATAACTACTGTACAACCAGCAGCAAGTGCAGGAGCTACTTTTCTAGTAATCATCGCCGCAGGAAAATTCCACGGTGTGATGACAGCTGTTACACCAACCGGTTGCTTCAAAACTAGCAATCGTTTATTTTTTGTCGTAGCCGGGATCGTTTCTCCATAAACTCTTTTTGCCTCTTCTGCATACCAAGTGATAAAAGAAGCTGCATAATGGACTTCACCAATGGCTTCTTTCATTGGTTTACCTTGTTCTAACACCATGGTTTTAGCAATATCTTCTTTCATTTCCATAATGACATCGTACCACTTTAAAAGTAGTTTGCTTCGTTCATATGCCGATGTTTCGGACCAATGGTGAAAAGCCTCATAAGCAGCATCTGTGGCACGTTCTGCATCAACTTGATTACCTTTCGGAACACTAGCAACAACTTCACCGTTTGCTGGATTAAATACTTCAAAACTTTCTCGGGTAGATGCTTTTACCCATTCCCCATTTATGTACATAGGCTTAAAAGTTAATGAGTTTAATAGAGACAAATTAATACCCCTTTCGTTTTAGCATAATATTTCAAAATAGTTATTTATAGTATACAAAATTTAGAAAAATAAGAAAATAAATTAACATATAAAAGAAAACTAATAAGTGAATCCTTATTAGTTTTCTTAATAATCTATTATGTTTCTGCTAAATTTTTATCCATCCAGTCTTTACCTTCTATATGTCTAGTGACCATCATACTACAAACAGTATCTCCAGTTGAGTTTACCATTGTCGCAGGTGGATCAACAACTACCCCTATGGCAGAAATTAATGGGAGTGCCTCTATTGGAAGGCCGTATAACGTTACAATCATCATCTCGCCGATAAAACCGCCTCCAGGAATTCCTGACATAACCGTACCGGATAATATTGCGATTCCAATGGCAGTTAAGAAGGTTTCGATACCTGAGAATTCCATTTCAAATATCCCAAATACAAAAGCTATTTTTAGTATAGCGGAAAGACAAGAACCATCCATATGAATAGTAGCACCAATAGGTAAAACTGTTTCCCGAATATCTTTCGGTACTCCTATTTTTCTAGCAGCGTCTAAATTTACAGGAAGTGTACCTACACTACTTCCGGTAGCCAAAGCTGTAGCGGCTGGAGATAATATATTTTTCCAAAATCGGCTTACTCCTTTTTTGCCACCAGCGATAAAAGCATAAAGTGTAAACCCTATAAAGAAATATAAAATTGAAACAGGATAGTAAACAATGACAGCTCTCGCATAGTCCCCTATCAATTCAGGGCCAAAGACTCCAATGAGTGCTGCAAAATAGGCACCTAAACCAATAGGAGCATAATACATTACAAATTGAATGACTTTCATAAATACTTCGGAACCGCTAGATAAAAACTTGGCAAAAGGTTTTCCCTTTTCTCCTGATAAACCTGTTGCAACACCAATTAATATAGAAAAGACAATAAGAGCTAACATATTTTTTCTAGAAAAGATATCAACAAAATCAGGAACTGTAAACGTAGCAACAAGCTGATCAGCTAAACTTAGCTCCTCCACATCTTCAGGTTGTGTCAATGAAATATCTGCCCCTTGTGCAGGAGGGAAAGCTACAACAGCTACGATCATTACAATGGATGCAATGATACCTGTAATGATAAACACAGTGATCATCGATCCCATAATTTTTCCTAATCTTTTCATACTATCCATATTAGCGATAGCAGAAGATATCGAAAAGAAAACGAGAGGAACGACAATCATAAATAATAGATTTAAAAATAAATCCCCTAAAGGCTTTAAAACTTCTGCTTTTTCGCCTGCAATGAAACCAATCAAGCTTCCAATAATTATCGACAACACGAGAATGAGTGGGAAACGATAGGCTTTCAATTTTTGACTCATGTTATAACCCCTTTCTTAACGAAATGCATTAATTTATTTTATCATATTAAAGACAAAGGAATATGAAGGAATATTTATGTATTTTTAGAGTTGCTCCATTTGGAATCTATATACGTAAATAATAGAGTAATAAGATAGAAGATGATTGCTGCTGCAATCCCTAAAATTGAAAAATACAATATATTAATGATATGATCCGAATTTTTCGCTCCTATCATGAGAAATAAGTAACTAGCCGTTAATAGAAATCCGGAAATTGAATAAATGAATATACCTATCAGATATGGTCTATTAAATTCTTTTTTCTTTAATAGCCAATCTGTCAAATATGAAACAGGTATCCCCCCCCAAAAGATAAAAAGGAGAAGCGTATATTATTGAGAACATGAATAGTTTGGAAAACTTAAAATAATATACGTTTTCTATCTGCTCGTTTTTTGGTATGTAATTAATAAGTGCAAATAAGAATGAAAAAATACAAATTGAAATAAGAGCAACCCACACTCTTTTTGAAAATGATAAATGGAACACGTTTTACCTCCTTATTTATGGATAAATTTATCCTCATTGTACCATGACTATACTCAAAATTCTCCATCTATTACAAAGCGAAGAATATCTTTCTAATTGTTTTTAGCGGTACAATTATTTCGATTTTTGAAGAATTTTATTTGCTTTTAATTAAAAGGTTGATATATTATGTTAAATAGTGGAATCAATTTAAAAATAATGGATGATGTGAGATGAAAAAAGCGAGAGTTATTTATAATCCAACATCAGGTAGAGAAATTATAAAAAAACATTTAGCCGAAGTGCTCCAAATGCTTGAACAGGCAGGATATGAAGCTTCTTGTCATGCAACTACGGGTGCAGGAGATGCTATGGCTGCGGCAAAAATTGCAGTAGAAAGAAAATATGATGTCGTCATAGCTGCAGGTGGAGACGGTACAATTAACGAGGTGGTCAATGGGCTAGCCAATCATGAGTATCGTCCAAAATTAGGAATCATTCCAGTCGGTACGACAAATGATTTTGCCCGAGCACTTAGTATTCCTAGAGATGTAGAGGAAGCAACGAAAGTAATTATTGAAGGAGAAACTATTCCAGTTGATGTTGGGAGAGTGAATGATAAATATTTTATCAACATTGCTGGTGGTGGAAGAATTACAGAGTTAACGTATGAAGTACCTAGTAAGTTGAAAACGGTACTTGGCCAGCTAGCTTATTATTTAAAAGGAATCGAAATGTTACCATCAATAAAATCATCTCCTCTTCGCATTGAATACGATGGAAAAATTTTTGAAGGAGATGCAATGTTATTTTTAGTTGGTTTAACGAATTCTGTTGGAGGATTTGAAAAGCTTTCACCTGATGCTTCTATTAATGACGGATACTTTTCATTATTAATATTAAAAAAGACAAATTTACCAGAATTTATAAGGATCGCTACTATGGCTTTACGCGGTGAACATTTAAATCATCCAAATATCATTTATGAAAAAGCTAAAAAAATTAAGGTAGAATCTTCTGAAGAAGTTCATTTAAATTTAGATGGTGAATATGGGGGAGATCTTCCTGCTGAATTTGAAAATTTGTATCGTCATCTGGAAGTATTTTGTACTATTGATAAACTACGACCACAAGATAAAATTAATTAGCTAAATAGTAATGATACTAATCTCCAGTCTCGAGTAGAAAATGAGACTGGTTTTTTCACGTTAAGATAAAAAATTAAAATAAACGTTTGTTTAAATTTATTTCCATTTTGAAAGTACAAAAAAAGATGATATCTTTGTAAAAGAAACGAGATAGTTGAGGATGAGATTAATGAACAAACCAATTCCTTTTCAAAAAAATGATTATGTTCAAGTACAATTTGAGGACCTCACTCATGATGGAGCAGGTGTTGCGAAAGTTGATGGTTTTCCTATTTTTGTTCCTTATGGACTTCCTGGGGAAAAGGCTATTGTTAAAATAATTAAAATCCAAAAAGGATATGCCATTGGACGATTAATGGAACTATTAGAAGAAAGCCCTGATCGTGTAAGTCCTCTATGTCCCATTTATAAACAGTGTGGGGGATGCCAACTTCAGCACCTGAGCTACGAAGGTCAATTAAAAGCGAAAGAAAAGCATGTTAGAGATGTTTTAGAAAGAATCGGTAAAATAAAAGATGTGACGGTATATCCTACAATTGGCATGGAACATCCATGGCGTTATAGAAATAAGGCTCAAGTACCGATTGGGGAACGAGAGGGCGGTTTAACTGCAGGTTTTTATAAAAAACGTAGCCATGACATCATTGAAATGGAAAAATGTTTGATACAGCAAGAAAAGAATGACGTACTTGTCCAAACGGTGAAGAATATTTGTGAAAAATACGGAGTACAAGCCTATGATGAAAAAAATCATAAAGGAACTTTACGTCATATTATTGCCCGTTATGGTCATGTTACGGGAGAAATGATGATTGTATTAGTGACAAAAACAATGGAACTTCCTAATAAAAAACGAATTGTAGAGGAGATAGTTAAAGAAATTCCTACAATCACTTCCATTGTTCAAAATATAAATGAGAAAAGAACGAACGTCATTTTTGGAGAACAAACGAAAGTATTATTTGGAAGCGAAGTTATATACGATAAAATCGGTGATATTCAATTCGCAATTTCTGCTAGATCCTTTTATCAAGTAAATCCAGAACAAACGAAAGTTTTATACGAAAAAGCTTTGGAATATGCAGGCCTCACTGGGGAAGAAACAGTGATTGACGCTTATTGCGGAATTGGTACCATTTCTTTATTTTTAGCACAAAAAGCTAAAAAAGTATATGGTGTGGAAATCGTACCAGAAGCTATTGAAGATGCAAAAAGAAATGCAAAATTAAACGGTATAAACAATGTAGAATTCGAAGTTGGAGAAGCAGAAACAGTTATTCCGAAATGGTATGAAAATGGTATAACAGCAGATGTTCTAGTGGTTGACCCTCCACGTAAAGGTTGTGACGAATCATTATTAAAAACTATCATAGAAATGAAACCGAAAAAAGTCGTATATGTCTCATGTAACTCATCAACATTAGCGAGAGATTTAAACATTTTGGAAAAGGGAGGATACAAAACCATAAAAGTCCAACCAGTAGACATGTTTCCTCAGACAGCACATTGTGAAGCAGTAGCGAAGTTAGAATTGCAGATGTAATAAAAAAAGTAAAATTATCAAATCGACCCGAAAATTGTAAAAAAATATAATTTACAATTTTCGGTTTTCTTTATCTTCCTCAAATTATAAGAAGATGTTTCCGACACTTATAAGACAAAAAAAGTCTAAAATTTTTTATAATTGATGCAACTAATTAGCGTAAATTTGAACTTAGGAAAAAATTAATTTTTCAGTAATTTGAAGCCATCTGGTAACTTTGAACGTATAAATAAAAAAGGAGTGATGTCGATGAATAAAAAGGAATTTATTACGGAAAAACATCTAAAACAAAGAACAATGTTTAGAACTGTAGGTCCAATAATCTTAGGCATAGGTTTTTTATGTTCTTTAATTGCAGCAATTGATTTATTTACACTAAGTCCTTTTGAAGAACCGGAATATTTTTGGTTATTTTTTATTGGCTTTCCTTTATTAGCAATAGGATTTTTTATTTGTTCTCTAGGCTTTGGTTCTACGATAGTAAAATATCAAAGTCGCGAAATTGCACCCATTGCAAAAGATACGATCAATTACTTAGCCAACGAAACGAAAGATGGGATAGAAACAATTGCACAGGCTGTACAAAAGGGGAAAAGTACTGTTGTAGAAGCCAAACGTTGTAACCTTTGTAAGGAATTGAATAAAATTGAAGCGAAGTTTTGTAACGAATGTGGAAATCCTTTGTAAAGAAACCATTAATTAAAAGAATAAATATATACTTTCTTCATACTTACTCCATAAAAATTTTCCTATATCCTAGTAAAACTCCCTTCTATAAATATTAAAAATAGTTAAAGCTCATACATTAGTGTGAGCTTTAACTTTTCAGTTAAATAATAAATGTTAGTATCACATTATTAATTAAAATGGTAATTAATAGTCGTAATATAGTTTTACTAAGCGTGAAATTTATTCTACCATTTTGAAATCCTTTAAATACCAGAACAATAGTTATTAAATTTAGATGCTGTAGTATTGCTCATAGATTCACCTCAATTGTTTTTCTGACCGATAAACAGAGGAATAATTCCTTGTTTAAGTCTAGAATTTGTACGGTTAACGTCTAGAACTAATTATAAAATACATTTCGGAAGTCCATCAAAAAGTACAGTTAAACCGACACTGAAAATGAAAAAATTGTATCGGCTATAACATTGATATATTTAGGTCTTTGGCTTCCGAAATGCTAAAATGTGTTATTCTTCAATACCATTTTTTATCTTATAACCTTTTTTGCTAAATCCAGTATTATCAAAAGCTGAAAGAAAGGCTTCTGAGATAGTAATATAAATTTTTCTGCTTTACCTATATGTTATTCAGTTAGTAACCCTTCTGATCATGATGAGGTTTAACTAGAATTCTAATAACAATATCTATTAAAAGTAATTGTTTAAAACACATTCCAATGATGAATGGAATGTGTTTTTTATATATTAAAAAATATTATTCTTAAAAAATTTAACAATTAATAAATTAACCGAATGCTAATGAATCATTAATATATAATTAACTAATAAATCTGAAAAATAAGGAAATGAAAAAATTATTTTATAATAAAAATAGAGTTACGTAATGATGTAATCAGACAGGAAAAATCATTATATAAAGTGGCAATTTTCCTTTATTATAAATTGAACAATTAAGACAAAATATGTCATAGCCCCCATTTACCCTGAAGGTGTGAGTGGGGGTTGTCCTATTGAAATTTGGAATTAGCAAAGTGTTGTAGCAGCATTTGTTGTTCTTTAGGAGGAATAGTATGTCTAGAAGAATCGCAAATTTATTATTTTTATTAGCAACAATCGGTTGGGGTTCCTCTTATTTATTTACGAAATTTGCAGTGAATGAATTAGAACCATTCACTCTTATCGCAATACGCTTCGGACTAGCCTTTTGTATTTCATTTGCGATATTTTATCGTCAGCTTATACATGTGAGTAAACAAACCATCGGAGCTAGTATGATTTTAGGTGGGTTGATGTGTTCGATGTTCGCGATGTTTAATATTGTTTTAAAAACGGAGAATCCATCAACTGTTGGTTTTTTACTTTCAACGACAGTTATTTTTGTACCAATTTTTACAGTTTTTATGACGCGAAAGCTGCCACCATATTCAATTGTGATTGGAGGTCTAATTACAACAAGTGGATTAACATTATTTATGTTTGAGGGCGGAATGACAATGGATATGGGTGTATTGCTTAGGATTTTGACAGCTATGATGTTTCCCTTCATTTAGTGGTTAATAATTATTTTGCCCAAAAATATGATGCCTTACAGTTAGGTGTTTATCAATTAGGGTTTGCCAGTTTGTTCGGTATAGTCTGTATGATGAGTTTTGAGTCCATGACTGGTCCGCAAAGTTCACTAGGATGGATTTCGATTTTTGTACTCGCTGTTATTTGTTCTGCATTTGGTTTTGTAGTCCAGTCTGTTGCACAAAAAAATATACTTCAGCTGTTGAAACGGGCTTTATATTAGCTTTAGAGCCTGTATTTTCTGCATTATTTGCATATATCGTATTAGGAGAAGAGCTAAAGGGAAGAGAATGGTTAGGGGCACTAATTATCTTTAGTGGTGTATTAATAGCAAGTTATCAACGCAAGGAAAAAGCAACCATTCATTCTCCAGCTCAAGATACATTGAAAACAAACAGATGAACGAGTATCAAGAGGATTTAACTTGGATTTTCTTGAAACATTTAATTATTTTGGTATTATAAAAAATCTTAGAATTTAAAATTAACAAAATTACTTCATTCTAGTTTCCAAATGCAATAAAAATTGTAATATGATATTATAATAAAGTTTAGATTTTTCATTTATTATTTTTAAAAAGTTTTCTAGATGGTTTAATAAAAAATTCATTAGGGAGTCATAAAATGATAAAGAAAAGAAACTTTTTGTTCTTACTCTTGATGACTATCATTTTTGTTGGTTGTACTAACATTGAAGAAATATCGAACAATAAGGGGAAAACCGAATCACAAGAAGTAACTACTAATCATAGTGAAACAGAAAAAGCTGCAGAAACAGAAGAAACTCCCACTCAATCAATATCTGACATGTTTCCAGGATATAGGATGATTGAAGTTGATGGCGGGGACTTATCCGGACATCGTGAACCTAATGTTGTTGTTGATATTGGTTTTGGAGATCGTCAATATTGGGCTTTTACAAATGAATATGGGCAACTAGTACGCGTGATTGCTGATGAAATTATTTTACAAGATGAGCGTAATGAACCGGTATTATCAAATGGTAGATATTACAGTGATGAAGCAAAGGTGCCCGGAGTTGAGCGAGAAGATTTAGATGAAGGTCATATCATTGCGGATTCACTTGGCGGAGTATCCAATGCTTATAATATTACCCCACAAAATAGTACGCTCAATCGTCATGGTGACCAAGCATATATGGAAGAAGTGATTCGTAAAGCAGGTGGAGCTACGAATTTTGAAGCAATTATCACTTATCCAAATCCGTATACCCAAATTCCTTCACACTATAAATATACGTATATCATAAACGGGCATAAAGTTGTCGAGGAGTTTGATAATGTAGACCCTGATAAAGTAAACGAATCACTTGGATTAACTGGGAATAATACGTCAACGTCATCTAGTTCAAGCCAAAAAGGTGATATTACTGCTATTGATACAAACGGTGATGGCCGAGTAACAATTAAAGAAGCAAAAGATGCTGGTTTTAAAATGCCGATTACAAAAGACCATTGGTTATACCCTTATATGCACGACGCGGATAATGATGGTATGGTAGGAGAATAAAAAGACGATCCACATCGATATTAGATGTGGATTAATTTTTTCATCATATATGGATGTTGTAATTTTAAACAAATGTTTATTTAAAATGAGAAAACAATGGAGAAATCACCTTTGCATTATAACTAAAATTTATTCTCCTAAATCGTTTTTCTTCTTTGTTCATACTTTTTGTTAGAGTACCAATTATTATTCATAAGTCATCTACCAATAGTTTTATGGACGAACACGAGGCTATGTCATGAGGTAAATGTTTAAAAAAGTGTTATAATTTTTTTAACTCAAATCGTCACGATTCCATTTTGTTCAAGGAATATATATTGCTCATTAACAGAAATTACAATTATAAAATAAGAAAAAGAAGGAGTATCTATGAATACATTAGAATTTGGATGGAATTTTGAGAACACCTATGTTCAACTCCCAGATAAAATGTATAGGAAAGTATTACCGACTCCGGTGAGTTTTCCGGAATTAGCAATATTTAATTCCTCTTTAGCGAAAGAATTAGTTTTAAATGATGAAGCATTGAATACAGAAGAAGGAGCAAAAATTTTTACCGGTAATATTATTCCTGAAGGAGCCCTCCCAATAGCACAAGCATATGCAGGCCACCAGTTTGGAAATTTTACGATGTTAGGAGATGGACGCGCGATCTTACTTGGCGAGCATCTTACCCCTAAAGGTTTACGTTTCGATATACAATTAAAAGGTGCAGGGAGAACACCGTTTTCACGTGGTGGAGACGGACGTGCAGCACTTGGCCCAATGTTGAGAGAATATATCATCAGTGAAGCCATGCATGCCCTAAAAATCCCTACGACTCGTAGTTTGGCAGTTGCTAAAACGGGAGAAGCGGTTGTTCGCGAGACATATTTACCGGGAGCAGTTTTAACACGTGTAGCCTCCAGTCATATTCGAGTTGGAACCTTTCAATTTATTGCAAATTGGGGAACAGTAGAAGAATTACAAGTTTTTGCTGACTATACGATTGAAAGGCATTATCCAGAGATAATGAATGACTCTAATAAATATTTAAGTTTATTAAAAAAGGTAATCGAACGACAAGCTGAACTCATTTCCAAATGGATGCATATCGGATTTATTCACGGTGTTATGAATACAGATAATATGACAATCAGTGGTGAAACGATAGACTATGGGCCATGTGCGTTTATGGACACATATGATCCTGCAACGGTATTTAGTTCGATTGATATTCATGGACGGTACGCATATGGAAATCAACCTCAAATTGCTGGTTGGAATCTTGCAAGATTTGCCGAAGCATTATTACCTCTTTTACACGAAAAGAAAGAAAAAGCAATAGAAATAGCACAAGCTGAAATATCGAAAGTCCCTAAAATTTATTTGAATAAATGGTTACATGGTATGAAAGCAAAACTTGGAATATTCAATAATGAAGAGGACGATAAAAATCTTATTCATGAGCTATTAACAATTATGAAAAAATATCATTCAGACTATACGAATACTTTTAGTTCGTTGACTTATGAACATCTGAATGTTAAAGAACTAAAGGGAGTGACAGAATTTGATTTATGGAAGCAAAAATGGAAAGACCGTTTGAAGCGACAAGAACAATCCAAAGAAGAATCTTATCAATTAATGAAAGAAAATAATCCTGTAGTCATTCCAAGAAATCATCGAGTGGAAGAAGCGCTTTCTGCTGCTGTTGACTTAGGAGACTTTTCAGTGATGAGAAAACTAATCGAAGTTCTTTCCAATCCTTATGAGTATTCGGAACAAATAAAAGAATATTGTAACCCTCCTGAATTCAAGAAACCATATGTGACGTATTGTGGGACGTAAGCTACCTGTTCATAGGTAGCTTTTTGTTTGTATAAAATCCTTAACGAATAAAAAAGAAAGTCTAGATATGAAACAGCATATCAATATACGGATGAACGGTGTAGTTATTCTTGGTTTTGTATAGAAGAAATCTTTAATTAGAGAATAATTAATTTTGATTGTCTTTAGTTTTTTAAAACAATATTTTGAATGGGATCGTACAATAAATTGATTCTAAAATCTACCTTTTATATAGAACAAAAGAAGGATTATTGCTCAAAAAATGTTGGATATAAAAAAATGGTAAAATATTCTTTAAAATAAAGGAAACTTTTGAAATGAGGGATTAATATGGTGTTATCTGGAGTGCTAAAATTAATCGGATCAGGGTTTGAATTCTTTTTAGGAATTCCTGTGGTTGGTGGAACATTTATCTTAGCATTATTTTGGAAACCATTGTTATTTATGTTGATCTTCCATATCATTACTTTAATTATATCTAAAAATAGTGGAAGTCCTATTTGGGGACCAGTTGTAGGTATGGATAGGTTACACTTAATTAGACAGATTCGTTAAGGTCATATAAACTTGATTCAACATGAGTCGGAGGGGAATCAATTATGACTAAGAGAAAAAGAAGAACATTTACTAAAGAATTTAAAGAACAAAT
>NZ_JBYLHW010000072.1:0-12703 GCF_057747715.1 Bacillus sp. JST-5
TACCGTAGTCATCTTATCGCTGCATAGATCGCAGTATCCCTTTTTTAAAAATTGTTTACTTTATAGGGCGCAGTTCACTTTTAGTACCACTTTTTTTATTAAAAGGCAAGTGTACGTATATGATAAAATTGAGAATAAGAAGACCTGTGTCTTTTATGGTATAATATTGAAACGATGATATTTGAAAAGTTGAGCTTGGAGGAAGCAGCATGCCATTTGCAAATTTCTTTGCAGATTTTACATTAATAGACTATCTGGCTAGTATTGTCGATTTACTAGTTGTTTGGTATGTCATTTATAAATTAATAATGGTGATTCGGGGTACGAAAGCTGTCCAGCTATTAAAAGGGATTTTCGTTATTTTAATTGTAAAAGCCTTAAGTGATACGTTAGGATTGCATACTTTAGGTTGGATGATGGAACAGGTTATCACATGGGGATTCTTGGCCATTATCATTATTTTCCAACCTGAATTAAGACGTGCCCTGGAACAATTAGGAAGAGGAAAAATATTTTCCAGAGGTAGTCAACAAGAAGAAGAAGAACGAAAAAAATTGGTGGAAGCTATTTTTAAGGCAACAACTTACATGGCTAAACGAAGAATTGGTGCATTAATTTCGATTGAAAGAGAAACAGGTATGAGTGATTACATCGAGACAGGTATCCCTTTAAATGCCAATATTTCATCCGAGCTCCTCATAAATATTTTTATTCCTAATACACCATTACACGATGGTGCAGTAATTATACAAAAAAACCAAGTATCTGCAGCCGCATGCTATCTTCCATTATCAGAAAGTCCGTTTATATCAAAAGAATTAGGCACCAGACATCGTGCAGCATTAGGAATAAGTGAAGTAACAGATAGTTTAACCGTCGTTGTATCAGAAGAAACAGGTAGCATTTCTTTAACAAAAAATGGGGAATTACATAGAGATCTCTCTCAAGATGATTTCAAAGAGTTATTAAGCAACGAGTTATTGAAAAAAGATGAACTATCCTCAGCAGCAAAATGGAGCTGGAAGGTGAAAAAGAATGGATAAATTTATTGAAGGGAAATGGTTTTCAAGAATCGTTGCACTAATGTTGGCCATGCTGCTATTCACATCTGTGTATATGGAAGAAAATGAAAAAAATAAAGCGAGTGGAGAAAAGAACGATCCGGATGTAATTGAAGATGTAGAGGTTGAGGTCTATTACGATCGAGATAAATATGTGGTGACAGGTGTACCTGAAACTGTTGATGTTTATATTGAGGGTTCGAACAGCATTGTTCAACGCACCAAGGTCATCAAGGATTTTACTGTTTATGTTGATTTAACGAATGCAAAAATCGGTAATCAAAAAGTTGATATAAAATATCGAGATATTTCTGACCAATTAACGGTTGTAATTAAACCATCTACCGTTACAGTAAATGTACAGGAAAAAATTACAAAAGAATTTGAAGTCGAAGGGGAATTTAACCAAGCGGTATTAGAAGAAGGCTATAAGGCTGAAACACCGATTGTTGAACCAAACACTGTACGAATTACTGGTGCTAAAGACATTATTGATAGAATTAGTTATGTCAAAGCAACAGTCAATATTGATGGACCTATAAATGAAACATTTACTCAAAAAGCAAAAATTCAAGTGCTCGATCGAGATTTGAATAAGTTAGACGTCATAGTAGAGCCAGAAAATGTAGAGGTTACTGTCCCGGTTATCTTACCTAAAAAGACAGTGCCAATCACTATAAAGCAAAAAGGTGAACCAAAAGAAGGAGTAATGATTAAAGAGATTAAACCTGAGGTGAATGAGATTACTCTACATGGCGGTAAAAAAGAGCTGGACAAAATTGAACGTCTAGAATTACCTGTTGACGTTACGGGGATTTCTTCCAATAAAAAAATAACAATTCCAATAGAATTACCGAAAGGAATTATCTCCTCCGAACCTGAGTCAATAACCGTTGATGTTATAGTAGAAAAAGTGGAGGAAGAAGCAAAACTATTGTCCAATCTAACAATTGAGCCAAAGGGACTGAGTGAAGGGTATTCCCTTAGCTTTTTAAATCCTAAAGAAGGCAAAACTTCTTTAAAAGTTTTTGGTCCTCTAAGTTACTTAAAAAATATTTCAAGTAGCAATATTCAACTTTACTTGGACTTATCGAAATACACAATTGGAGAACATGAAGTAGACGTTCAAGTAAAGGCTCCAAAAAATATAACTTGGGAATTAGCCATGACAAAAGCAAAAATTTCAATAACTGAAAAAAGTAACTGAATAGTGGAATTCAAAAAGGAGAGTATGCGTATATGGGTAAGTATTTTGGAACCGATGGAGTTCGTGGAGTAGCAAATAGTGAATTAACACCAGAACTAGCATTCAAGCTCGGTCGTTATGGAGGATATGTACTAACGAAAAACCATGACCGTCCTAAAGTATTAATTGGTAGAGATACTAGAATTTCAGGACATATGTTAGAGGGAGCATTAGTTGCTGGTTTATTATCTATTGGTGCTGAAGTTATGCGTTTAGGTGTAATCACTACACCAGGAGTTGCCTATTTAACTAAAGCTTTAGGGGCACAAGCAGGTGTCATGATTTCGGCATCTCATAATCCAGTTGCTGACAATGGAATAAAATTTTTTGGTCCTGACGGTTTCAAACTATCGGATGAACAGGAAGAACAAATTGAGATATTGTTAGATAAGGATATAGATGATTTACCTAGACCAATAGGTGCCGATCTTGGCCAAGTGAATGATTATTTTGAAGGTGGACAAAAATATATCCAATTTTTAAAACAAACAGTAGAAGAAGATTTTGCTGGAATTCATATCGCTTTAGACTGTGCCAATGGTGCTACATCATCGCTAGCCTCTCATTTATTTGCCGACTTAGAAGCGGATCTATCCACAATGGGGGCATCACCAGATGGCCTTAACATTAATGATGGGGTAGGTTCCACTCATCCTGAAGCATTGGCTGAATTTGTAAAAGAAAAAGAGGCAGATGTAGGTTTAGCTTTTGATGGTGATGGAGATCGCTTGATCGCCGTAGATGAAAATGGCGAGATTGTTGACGGCGACCAAATTATGTTTATTTGTGCCAAATACTTAAAAGAAGATGATCGACTAAAGCATTCTACCGTTGTTTCAACTGTGATGAGTAATCTAGGCTTTTATAAGGCACTCGAACAATATGGAATAAAGAGTGTACAAACTGCAGTAGGAGATCGATATGTCGTCGAAGAAATGAGAAAGAATGGCTACAATTTAGGCGGCGAGCAATCCGGCCATATCATCTTTTTAGACTACAATACTACAGGTGATGGTCTATTAACAGGTCTCCAACTCGTTAATATTATGAAAAAAACAAAAAAACCTCTTTCAGTTTTAGCTAAAGAATTAAAGAAATATCCACAAGAATTAGTGAATGTTAAGGTTACAGATAAATATAAAGTAATGGAATACCCTGAGATTAAAAACGTCATTGAAGAAGTGGAAAAAGAAATGAATGGCAACGGTCGGGTCTTAGTTCGTCCTTCAGGTACAGAGCCATTAGTTCGCGTAATGGTAGAGGCACCAACAGAAGAAGAGTGTAAATTCTTTGTGAATAAAATTGCGGATGTTGTAAAAAAAGAAATGGGAATGGAATAATGGTCTAATGATAGAAATATGCATAAAGGGGAACACATTTTTCCTTTTATGCATATTTTATTTTATATAAATTTCAAATTTGTATTTTAAATTACAATTATTGACGAATCAGGCTATTTAATGTAAGATAGTGATGCTCTGTTTTTTATACAGTGCTTTTTATTTTTATATAGAAAGGTGGGTAGGATTTAAAAACTTTCATAAAGCGCCTGAACTAAACGATTGGACGGAATAGTCGTTTAGTTGACGAGGTGGAGGTTTATCGAGTTTTCGGCGGGTACCTCCCGGCTTTTAGCACGGAGTCGATATGCTTCTTCTTGAAAACATTGAGGTGACTCAATGGACAAAAGAGGGAGAACGTGCAAATTAGATATAATCAGAGATAAGGGGGCAAGAATGCTCCCGAGCTTCTTGTCCCCTTTATATTAAGGAGGATAAAGAAGTATGTGTGGTATTGTCGGTTATATTGGAAATCAAGATACGAAAGAAATTTTATTAAAAGGTTTAGAAAAACTTGAATATAGAGGCTATGACTCTGCAGGAATTGCAGTAATAAACGATGATGGTGTACATGTATACAAAGAAAAAGGGAGAATTGCGGATCTTCGTTCTATTGTAGATGATTCAGTATTTGCTCCTGTTGGAATTGGACATACACGTTGGGCAACACATGGGGCACCAAGCAGAATGAATGCACATCCTCATCAAAGCAATAGCGAGCGATTTACTTTAGTTCATAACGGTGTTATTGAAAACTACTTACAGCTTCAAAAAGAATACTTATCAAACATTGAATTAAAAAGTGACACTGATACAGAAGTAATCGTTCAATTAATTGAAGTGTTTGCGAAAGATGGTCTTTCAACAGAGGAAGCATTTAGAAAAGTATTAAAATTAGTAAAAGGATCTTATGCGTTGGCGCTATTAGATAACGAAGATCATGAAACGATTTACGTAGCGAAAAACAAAAGTCCATTACTTGTGGGACTTGGAGATTCTTTCAATGTTGTTGCTTCAGATGCTATGGCTATGCTACATGTAACCAATCAATTTGTAGAATTAATGGATAAAGAAGTTGTCATAGTAAAAAGAGATGAAATAAAAATTTTAACACTTGATGGTGAAGTGTTAACAAGAGAGCCATTTACAGCTGAATTAGATGCTAGTGATATTGAAAAAGGAACATATCCGCATTACATGTTAAAAGAAATCGATGAGCAACCACTTGTTATGCGTAAAATCATTCAACAATATACGGATGAGAGCGGAGAGCTTACCATTGATCCAGACATAATCGAAGCATTAACTGATTGTGATCGTATATACATTATTGCAGCAGGAACAAGTTATCATGCTGGATTAGTCGGAAAACAAATGATTGAAAAATTAGCGAATATTCCAGTAGAAGTTCATGTAGCTAGTGAATTCGGATACAACATGCCATTACTATCTAAAAAACCACTATTTATTTTTATTTCTCAAAGTGGTGAAACAGCAGATAGTCGTGGGGTATTAGTATTAGTGAAAGAAATGGGCTATAAAGCTCTAACCATCACAAACGTTGCAGGATCAACTCTATCTCGTGAAGCGGATTATACACTATTGCTTCATGCAGGTCCTGAAATTGCTGTAGCCTCTACAAAAGCATATACGGCTCAAATAGCAGTTCTTTCTATCATTGCTGCCGTAACTGCAAAGAAAAAAGGCTATGAATTGCCGTTAGACCTTGTGAAAGAACTGGGAATTGTTGCAAACGCAATGGAAGGTCTTTGTGATGCAAAAGAGGAAATGGAGAAAATCGCTCGAGAATATTTATCAACAACAAGAAATTGCTTCTTTATCGGTCGTGCTTTAGACTATTACGTATGTTTAGAAGGAGCTTTAAAACTGAAAGAAATTTCTTATATTCAAGCGGAAGGATTTGCTGGTGGGGAATTAAAACACGGAACCATTGCATTAATCGAAGATGGAACACCAGTTATTGCGCTAGCAACACAAGAAAACGTTAATTTAAGCATTCGTGGAAATGTAAAAGAAGTTGTTGCTCGTGGAGCTAATCCATGTGTCATTTCCATGAAAGGATTAGACATGGACGATGACCGATATACAATTCCAGAAGTACACGAACTGCTTACACCTCTTATCTCTGTTGTACCATTACAACTAATTAGTTATTATGCTGCTCTACACCGTGGCTGCGACGTTGATAAACCAAGAAACCTCGCCAAATCGGTGACAGTGGAGTAAAAATAAAATAATGACTTTGAAAACCTTGATATAGCCAAAATATTTGCTATATCAAGGTTTTCATTTTTAATCAATATTTTCAGATTATAATTTAGATGCCTCCCGATTAGCTCCGTTTATGTCGAATATAACAAATATGGAAATCGGGACTTCACAATATATTTAGTAGAAAATATTTTGGTGCTCATACAACATTTAAAGAAATCAACCAACCCGTTTTATTTAATATTCTATAAAAGTATTTTGTATACAAAATTTGGAAAATTGAATAAAAAAGATTCATTTTTTGTATTTCACTATTAATTGAGAAACCTGTTGTTCAATTAGATTTCAATAAGAAACTTTCTAACAAATATTGTAAAAAATATTGACCTTAAATTTCATAATATTTATAATTTTTGTAAAAAGGTGTTTCGCAAAATTTTTTTACAATCCTAATACTACCTTCATTAATGTACGATCTCCTTAATTTTCCATGCGTCAACCAAAAAACATCATTACATCCTCATTTTGACCAAAGATTGGTTCGCATAAAATATCTTCTTCTAGGTCAAAACACTACATGACAGAATTTTCTTTGCGTGAGGTACTTATTTAACGATTGTTTGGCTATAAGATTACTGACGTATTTATTATAAATACCAGTAACCTTTTTATAAATTAGACAAAGGAGTATGAACATGTTTAAAAAAATCGGGATTGCTGTTATATTCCTATTAGCTTTAACATCATGTGATTCAAATTCTGCAAAAAAAGATGTAGTGCAAAGTTCTCACAAAGATAGTGAACAAACAATAGCAAATTATACGAACAACGAATCAAAAGAACAAAAGATATCATTAATAGATAAGATAAGACCCCCAAAATTTATCATTACACATTTTGATATGAATTATATAGAAGAAAAACATGAGATTTTTTTTAACATGAGCTATGAATTTGATTCAGAAATTTATGAGATATTAGCCACCGGTAATCAAGAATTGCATTTTATCCTTGAATATCCGGAAAATATTGTAGATATTATTAACCAAACACATAGTGATGCTATCAAAGCAGAAAAGCCATCTAACTTTAACACAAAGTATCAAGTAACATTTACTAAAAAAATAAAATTGACAGAAGATGATCTGGAAAAGATTAAAGAAAATATTTCTGGCTTTAATTTATTAATTGCAGATATTGAAAAAGACATTATTGCTAGGTATGTTGATTTGTATGGATTCAACCAATACGCCTCTGAAAAGTCTAAAAATAAAAACAAAAACTAGGAATAGGTTGTGGATCTACGTCAATATTTTGGACGCATATAAGTTAAGTTTTTTACTTTCTATCTCATGTTTAAAAATATACTTGAAGGCTTGACATGGAGCCTCTGCGGGCATGATTTCTAAGCCAGGAAGCCAGCTTACAAAAAACATTGCTGGCTAGCCAAAAAAAGGTATCATGCCCGCCTCTCCACGTAAAGCCGAACATTAATTGTTGTGCGTGCTTATACTACTTCACGTAGTGAATCTTCCATTTCCTGTGGAGTTTTGTAACCAATACTACCATGGATTCTTTTACGGTTGTACCAACCTTCTATATATTTAAATAGCGAAATATTCGCTGAATGAAAGTCGTAATATTGAACATGATTTACTTCTTCTTTCTTTCTTTAAAATAGCGTGAAAGGATTCCATACAAGCATTGTCATAAGGGCTGCCTTTATAACTAAAGGAATGTGTCATCTTAAACTCTTGAAACGTTTTAGCGAATTCATCGCTTGTATACTGTGTGCCGAGATCTGAATGGAATATCAACCCTTCACCTGGTTTCTGTGTATAATAAGCATTTTCTAAGGCTTTTGTAATTAAATCAGTTGTCATTGTGCGAGAAAGGGAATAACCGACTATCTTTTTTGTATGTAGATCCATAACGGATGCGAGGTAACACCAACCATCTTTTAGTGTATGAATATACGTAATATCGCCAACCCATTTTTCATTGTTGCTTTTCGTAGAAAAGTCTCTATTCAAGATATTTTCACGCTCTACAACCTTTTCTTTACTTGGAGCTGGACGGAATTTTTTCACAATAATAGACTGTATACCGGCTTTTTTCATTAATCGCTGAACACGCTTTAGGCTAACTTGATAACCCTCTTTTACTAATAGTTGATGGATTTTAGGTGCACCATAGCGTTTTTTACTTTCGCTATGAATCTCAATAATTCGTTTCGTTAATTCATTATTTTCCCGTTCACGATTAGATATAGTCTTGTTTAGTGACTTATAGTACGTACTTCTTGGTACATCAAGTACATCACACATTGTTTGAATAGGATGATTATCTTTTTGGTCGTTAATAAAATCAGTTAATTCATCGTCGTTTACTTTTTGGCGAATATGGCCATAGCCTTTTTTAATATTTCATTTTCCTCCTGCAAACGGAGCAATTGTTTTTGAAGTTTTGCATAGTCATCCGAAGTAATAGATGAGCCATCTTTTAATTCAACGGAAGAAAACTTTTTAATCCATGCATAAATAGTTACTTCAGAAACGCTATATTCGCTGCTTAAATCTCTAACAGATTGACCAGAGTAATATAATTCAACAACCATTTTACGAAAATCATCATTATACCGTTTTCCGTTATTTTCTTTATTTTTATGATTCATTGGACACATCCTCCTAAAATTGATTGTAATGACTTAACTAAGATGTGTCCATGAAACTATACTAGCATCAAACCTGAATTTTCGGTATATTTTAAATATAAACAAATTTGGTTATCTTATTATCTTTTTTTCTATACTGGAAGTTATAAAAATACTTTACTGGGGTGCGATTAAAATGGAATCTAATAATGGAAAGAAGGAAATAGTTTTGAGAGAAAATAGAATCCGCAAATTTTGGGAGGAGGATAATACCTTTCAAAAATCAATTAATATAAGAAGAGATCAGTCACCTTTCGTATTTTATGAGGGTCCGCCAACAGCTAATGGTTTGCCACATGTTGGTCACGCTTTTGGGCGGACAATAAAGGATGTTGTGGCCAGATATAAAACTATGAAAGGTTATTTAGTAGAAAGAAAGGCAGGATGGGATACACATGGACTTCCTGTCGAACTAGGTGTTGAAAAGGAACTTGGTATTTCAGGTAAAAAAGATATTGAAAGATACGGTATTGAGGATTTTATAAAAAAGTGTAAGGAAAGTGTATTTACATATGAAAAGAAGTGGCGTGAGTTCACTGAACTTTTAGGCTACTGGGTAGATATGGACAATCCATATTTGACTTTAAATAATGAATATATTGAAAGTGTTTGGTTTATTTTAAGTAAAGTTCATAAAGAAGGGTTGTTGTATAAAGGACACCGTGTATCACCATATTGTCCGAGTTGTCAGACAACATTAAGTTCTCATGAAGTTGCTCAAGGATATAAAATGGTGAAAGATTTATCCGTTACGGTAAAATTTAAACGTGTGGGAACTGATGATCATGAATATTTCTTGGGATGGACTACAACTCCATGGACATTGCCTGCTAATGTTTCACTTGCAGTTAATCCAACTATAAAGTATGTCCGTGTACAGAAAGATAGTAATATATATATCATTGCAAAATCTTTAGTTGAAAGAGTAATAGGTGAAAATGTAAAGATTTTAAGTGAACATTTTGGGTATGAATTTGAAGGAGTAAGGTATCAATCCCCATTTAATTATGTAACTGTTGAAAAAGGGCAATACGTAATTACAGCAGATTATGTATCCGAAGAAAGTGGTACAGGAATTGTTCATATTGCTCCTGCTTATGGAGAAGATGATTATAATGTTGTACGTCAAAATGATTTATCGTTTGTTAATGTAGTAGATCCTCAAGGTCGATATACTTCTGATGTTAAAGAACTAGCTGGAAGATTTGTGAAAGATTGTGATGTTGATATTATTAAAATTCTTTCAGAAAAAGGTCTCCTTTATAGTAAGGAGAAATATGAGCATAGCTATCCTCATTGTTGGAGATGTGATTCTCCATTAATATATTATGCAACCGAAAGCTGGTTCATTAAAATGTCCGCTTTAAAAGATAAGATGTTGGAAAATAATGAAACAGTAAATTGGTATCCGGAGCATATTAAATATGGAAGGTTTGGAAATTTTCTTGAAAACCTTAATGATTGGAATATTAGTAGAAACAGATATTGGGGAACTCCATTAAATATTTGGATATGTTCTAAATGTAATCATGAAGTAGCTCCAAGTAGTATTGAAGAATTAAAAAAATTGGCCATTTCTTCTTTATCGAACAATATTGATTTGCATAAACCTTATATAGATAAAATTCAATGTGTTTGTCCGAAATGTAAAGGTGCCATGTATCGAACTCCAGAAGTAATTGATGTTTGGTTTGATAGTGGATCTATGCCATTTGCACAATATCATTACCCATTTAGCAATGAAGAAAAATTTAGTTCACAATTTCCTGCAGATGTGGTCATAGAAGGAATTGATCAAACAAGAGGTTTCTTCTATAGTCTTCTTGCAGTTTCAACTCTATTTAAAGGTATTTCTCCTTATAAAAACGTTTTATCACTTGGTCATGTTGTCGATGAAAACGGGCAAAAGATGTCAAAAAGTAAAGGGAATGCTTTAGATCCACTTGATCTTATTGAAGAATATGGTGCAGATTCTCTTCGATGGGCATTTTTAGTTGATAGTTCACCATGGAGCTCAAAAAGATTTTCAAAGAAAATAGTACAAGAAGCAAAATCTAAATTAATAGATAGATTAGATAACATATTTAAATTTTATTCGATGTATGCAAACATTGATGGATATGTGCACAATGAGGAACAAAAAGGAGAGAGAACGATCTTAGACAATTGGGCGTTGTCTCGATTACACAGTACAATTAAGAAAGTAAATTATTTTATGGATGATTTTCAATTTACACTAGCAACAAGGGAAATAGCAACATTAGTCGATGAATTGAGTAATTGGTATATTAGACGTTCAAGAAATCGATTTTGGGCGTCTGGTATTTCACAAGACAAGCTAGCTGCTTATTCTACCCTTCATGAACTGCTAGTTTCTATTTGCCGATTATTAGCACCTTTTGTTCCTTTTGTTGCAGAAGATATACACTTAAAACTTTTAGGAGAAAGTGTTCATCTCCAAGATTATCCAGAGGCAAATGAAACTTTGATTAATAATAACTTAGAATATGAAATGAAAGTAGTACTGAAGATAGTTGAACTTGGTCGCAGTATTCGAAATACGAATAACTTGAAAGTTAGACAACCCCTACAACAAATGATAATTTGGAATAAAAAACAGGTATCTTTAAGCAACTATATAGATTTAATGAAAGATGAATTAAATATTAAAGAAATACTTTTTGTAGATGATTTATCGAAATTCCAAAGCACTAATATAAAGTTGAATTTCAAATCAGCAGGTGCGGCATTTGGTAAATTAACAAATGCTATTAAGAAGTATTTAGAAACGATGCCAAATAAGGAAAAAAATTTATTATTAGAGAATGGACAAGTCCAGATAAATGTTGAAGGTCAAAATATAACTTTATTGAATGAACATATTAATATTGAACATCACATTGCTTCTGATTTTGATATTGCAGGCGATGATCAATTGAAAGTTCTAATGAATATTAAACTTACACCACCATTAATAGAAGAAGGTTATATAAGAGAATTAATCAGGACTGTTCAAGATACTAGGAAAAAGTTGGGTTTACCGGTTGAAAAATATATATCAATAAATATTTCCGTATCTGATCTAAATAAAGAAAAAATTAAAAAATTTGAAAGTATAATAAAAGAGAATGTTCTCTTAAATCAAATTTACTATAACGAGACAGTAGATCAATTGAATAGTGTCGATGTTAAATTTGGTAATGAAATAATAAAAGTTACATTACTGTATTAAAAAATATAAGACTCGGATAATTAGTTAGTATCGAGTAATGTTAAAAAAATAGTCAAAAATAAATATACAAAACCTTTCTTTTATTAACTATCTCTCTATTAAAATCTTTTTCCTCTGCTAAAAAGGATTTTCCCTGCTATTAAAATGTTCCTCTCTGATGCAGCAGGCAAGAGAAAGTAGGGAAGTAGGAGAAGTAAAAAAATTTATCCATTCAATATAAGTAAGCATTAAGACTGGATCCAATAGAGATTCAGTCCTTTTTTATGCAATAATATTCTATACCTTGGTAATTTTATTCTTTCCAAAAGTTTGGAAGTACTTCTCCGTCAAATTTTATGAGGTGTTATTTTAAAGAATGATTCATTGTCTCTGTATCACACCTACTTTCAAACTATAGAGTATATTTATTATAGTTGTATGTATAAAAATTATATCGGACGTTTAAAGTTTTGGTAAAAAACAGTACACCAACGTTTTGCGTCTACCTTATAGTAGGGCCAGTTATTTCTTTTTAATAAAATGATAAAAAGTGCCTCAATCTCTTATCTAGAAAGAGATCCAAACATCCTTTCTCAATTTATTCTGTTATTTTTCTCACTGTATAATCCTGTAGGGCATATGGAAGGATTAATTACAAAAATACATAAAGGGTGATGCAATATGTTATGGGAAGTAAGAAGTAAGGTTTGGGTATGAAAATATTTTTTTGAAGGTAATAGTGCAGATGAAGAAGAAAGAAAGGTGTATGAGAACTATGGATTAAAAGCAATAAAAGTATATCCTGTGAAATTGGATTAATTAAGGCTCTATACTAAATGTGGTGGTCATGCTTATCATCTCAAGGGCAGAGATGGATTTACAAAAAGTGATAAAAAAATA
>NZ_JBYLHW010000073.1:0-12696 GCF_057747715.1 Bacillus sp. JST-5
CTTCCTTCAGATTCCGCGTCACCACGGACACCCTTGCGTTAAGCTAACTGCTACTTCTGCCTTCGCAGCTCGGGACTTTCACCCTATAGATTACACCCATGCCGGGCGCACATGAAAATAACCTTATCCAATATAATGGATAAGGTTACCTTTATGAACGACTAAAAATACATTCCCCGTGTAGATTTTCGTTTAAATTCTAATTCTCGTTTTAGTTCGTCAACATATTCTTTTGATCCTGTTACAATCAAGCGGTCATTGAGTTTTAACTCCGTATCTCCATGTGGGACAATAGCTTCCTTACCTCTAAAAATTCTTACAAAAATAACATCACCGGTAAATGGAAATTTACGTACTAAAAGACCGTCAAATTCTTCGTTAAGCACTTTAATTTCATATAAAGAAGTTTCTCGATTCGTTAGTAAGCTGATCATTGAAGGAGACTCAATAAGAGCTCGCAACAATGCTTTTGTTGATAACAATACAGAGAAAACTTCCACTTCTTTTTCTCTCAACTTTTGATCAATGTCAGCACTTTCTGCACGACAAATGACTCTTCCAACACCATATTCTTTTGCAGCAATAGAAAGTTTAGCATTAAGATTTTCATCTCCAGTAGAGATAACAACGATGTCATGATCGAATGCCCCTTGCTTTATTAACGTATCAATCTCGTAATTAGGGACTTCTTTAATATCAAATAATGAAGGAGCTGTCGGATTTCCTACTTTCTCCTGCTTTTGATGATAAATGGCCGGTTCATATAAAGAAGATTTTAATTCTGCATATACTTGGAGCGTCATTTGATTAGCCCCGATAAATCCTACTTGGATTTTCTTTTCGTTCTCCACTACTTTCGGGAAAAGTTTTCGGAAAATGATAGGTGTAATCATACAAGTAATAACGGCTACTAAAATAAATGTACCACTCATTTCAGCTGACAATGCACCAATTCTTTCCCCAATAGTCGCAGCAGCAACCACAAGCGATAAAGTAGACGTTAATAAAAATGCGGAAGCTAAAACGGTTTTCGTATCATACCAAATCTTTAATATATAAACAGGAATTATTTTTGAAATGATTAAAGCAATTAGTAATAAAGGAATTAGCATCAACATTTTTGGGTCGCTTAATAATCCCCATAAATCTATATCGACACCTATCATGACAAAAAAGATTGGAATTAAAAAGCCATAGCCAAATGAGTCTAACTGTTTTACTAATTCTTGATTTGGCGAAAGCAATGATACTAATACCCCAGCTAAAAATGCTCCTAAAATATTTTCTGCCCCAACTGTCTCTGAAACGGCCACTAAGAAAATAATTAGCGTAAATACTGCTCGTGTCCCAATTTGAACCGTTCCAGACGAAAGTGATTCAATAAATTTTAAGTTCTTTAAACGTTTTCCTATAAAATATAGCCCTACTCCTACAGCAAAAAGGATGAGTAATAGCCAAGTACTTCCTCTTCCTCCATCGTATATGGATACAAATACCGCAAGTAAAATCATCGTTACTAAATCGGCAATTACCGCTACTAGCAAAATGATTTGACCGATATTGGATTTTAATAAATTCCCTTCTTTCAACGTTGGAACAACAACTCCAAGGGAAATGGTTGAAATAATAATCGTCATTAATAGTGCACTATCAATAAACCCTACTAAAACGAATAAATACGATAATCCATATGAAAGAATAAATATGCCAATAAAAATGGAGAGCGATATTATAAATGGATTTGGTTCATTGGTCTTTTCGGATGTTTGGACTTGATTCTTTTTATTATTAGAAAATGCAGAAAAATCAATTTCTAAACCACTTAAAAACATAAGAAAGATAAATCCTAACGTTGATAAAGTTTCTAACCACATATCTGGTTGAACTAAATTAAATCCGCTCTTTCCGATGATTAAACCGACAAGGATTTCAGCCACTACAACGGGTATAACTTTTATTTTTAATCTATGTAATAAAATCGGTGTTAAAAACGCTGCAATAATCACGATTACTAGCGATGCCACTGATGCATGCTCTTCCATGTACATTCTCCTTTCCGCTATTTCAAACCTCGGTTAAAGTTTAAAGTATGAGAAAATGTTAAAGGAACCTATTCTCATATGTATAAAGGATGGTAATTCTTGAGTTTAAAACTATTTCATTATTATAACAATAAGATGATAGGAGACGTCAATTATTTATATTTTCTCTTCTAACCACCAATCGTTATACTCGTATAGGAGGACTACAAGTGAAATTAGATATTATTGGAGATGTTCACGGATGCTTGGATGAATTTAAGAAATTAACAATAAAGCTCGGTTACAATTGGCATAATAACTATCCGATACATCCTAATAACCGAAAGCTTGTGTTTGTTGGAGATATAACAGATCGAGGTCCAAAATCCATTAAAATGATTCAAATTGTTGATCAATTAGTAAAAAATCGAATGGCGTACTATACCCCAGGTAATCATTGCAATAAACTTTACCGATATTTCAAAGGAAATAAAGTGCAAATTGCCCATGGGTTAGAAACAACTGTTGCGGAATTCCAAGCACTATCAACGGAGCATCAAGAAAAAATAAGAAAAACGTTCATCCATTTATATGAAAATGCCCCATTATATTTATTATTTGATCAAAAAAAGTTAGTCGTTGCCCATGCAGGAATGAAAAGTGAATATATCGGGAGGTATGATCAAAAAGTTAAAACATTTGTTTTATACGGGGATATTACGGGCGAAAAACATGAAGACGGAAGACCAGTAAGAAGAGATTGGGCGAAATATTATCAAGGGGATGCAATTGTTGTTTATGGCCATACACCAGTTAAAAATGTTAGAGTCATCAATCGAACATATAATATAGATACAGGTGCCGTATTCGGAGGAAAATTATCAGCTCTCCGTTATCCTGAAATGGAAATTGTTGACGTCCCCTCATCCATGCCGTATTTAGAAGAAAAATTTACAGATTTTGAATGATAAAACCCTTCACTATTCGGAAGGGTTTATTTTTCATTTAATAGGACTAATTCCATATCTTGTGGCAGAGCACTTGAAAAAAATAACGACTCTTTTGAAATTGGATGAATAAATTCAATGGAGCGACAGTGTAATGCTTGTCGATTTATTTTTTCTAATGAACCACCATATAACTCATCCCCTAAAAGTGGATGTCCAATATATGACATATGAACACGAATTTGATGAGTTCTACCCGTTTTCAACTGTAATTGTACATGAGCAAAAGACGAAAATTGTTTAATTACTTTGTACATTGTACATGCATGTTGACCGCTCTTATCCACACACCGTTCGATAATACTATCTTGCTTTCTAGCAATCGGTGCTTCTATGACTCCTTCTATCGGTTCAACGAACCCGTGAACAAATGCTTCATACGTTCGACGAATCTTGTTTTCTCGTTGTTCAAGACTTAACAAATGGTGTATATGTCGATGTTTGGCAATAAGAACAATTCCAGATGTATTCCGATCTAATCGAGTCACAATATGCGATGTGGCTAAAATCCCTTTCTTATTGTAATAATGAATAAGTGCATTGCTTAAACTTCCATGCGGATGTTCACGGGATGGGATTGTATTCATAAATGGAGGTTTATGAACAACTAATAGATAATCATCTTCGTACAAAATTTCAAGCGGAATGGGTTCCCCTTTCATTTTTTCGCTAATCATTTCTTCGGGAAAATAGATGATTAATTGGTCCCCTAATTTTAAAATGTACCGAACGTTTTCTTCTCGTCCATTGACTAGAATCGCTCCACCTTTATATTTGATATCAGTCAAAGATGCTTTAGATATTTGATGTTCTTTTAAAAACTCCTTTATCGTTTTCCCTTCATCTTTTGACTCAATCATCCACTGCAATCGAAATTGTTGTTTCATTCTTACACCTTTCCACTTTTATTCACTTATAAATGAGTCATGCACTCGTTTCCAAAACGGGAATGGCCGGAATCTTGCAAAGCGTATTTTTTCATCAGCTACGCGAAACTGAATGGATTTTACGTCCTTATGTAATACAGATAGATGATCGATGGTGATTAAAAAATCGGTTCGATTGACTGGCCGCAACATACATGTATGATGGGAAGGTAATATTAACGGTGAGCCAATCGTTCTAAAAACTCTGTTATTAATGGATGCCATTTCAGCAATTTGAATCGCTTGTAGCGAAGGATGGATGATGGCTCCCCCTAATGCTTTATTATATGCCGTACTTCCAGAAGGAGTAGAGACACATAATCCATCTCCACGAAATCTTTCAAAATGCTCCCCTTTAATGATAACATCCATAACTAACGTGCTATCGACACTTTTAACTGTCGATTCGTTTAATGCTAATGTTTTTGTTTCTTTACCTCCATGAGTATAACGAATCGTTACCTCAAGGAGTGGATATTCAATAACTTGATATGGTGTTTTAGCAATAGCAATGACGAGCTTTTCCAACTCTTCAGGAACCCAATCGGCATAAAAACCTAAATGACCCGTATGAATACCGACAAAAGCCGTTTTATCCAATCGAGAACTATAACGATGGAAAGCGTAAAGAAGTGTGCCATCCCCTCCAATGGATATCACGATATCAGGCTGATCTTCATCATAGATGAGATCAAATTCTTCTAAATATGTACGGATCTTTTTAGATAACATATTGGATTTCTCGTCACCTTTGGAGGTTACTGCAAACTTCATATAGACACCCTTTCCATTTCTTTAATCTTTTTTATTCTCTTCATTCGGTTCATTTTTTCTAGAAAAAGCGGCTTGTGCTTCAAGAATTTCCCCACGAATTTGTGACATTTCTTCATCGAGGAGAAATGCAGCTTCTGCCGCTCTTTGAAGACGTTCATGAATATCATCAGGGATTTTTCCTTTATATTTATAATTTAACGAATGTTCGATCGTTGCCCAAAAATTCATTGCAAGTGTTCGTATTTGAATTTCCACTAATATATTTTTTTCACCGTGAATGGTTTGAACAGGGTATTTAATGACGATGTGATACGAACGGTATCCACTTTTTTTCTTATGATTAATGTAATCTCTTTCTTCCACAATTTCAAAGTCGTTTCTTTTCCGAAGCAACTCTACAACTTTATTAATATCATCGACAAATTGACACATAATTCGTAAACCAGCAATATCTTGCATTTTCTCTTCTAATTGATCTAATGGTATATTTTTTCTAGAAGCTTTATCTAAAATACTTGCAACAGGTTTTACCCTACCAGTTACAAACTCTATGATTGAAGAAGTATTCGCTAATTCAAATTGACTTCTTATTCCTCTGAATTTTATTTTCAATTCATCGACTGCTTGTTTATACGGTGCTAAAAATTTATCCCAATGATACATTACGGATCACCTCAAGTTATCCCACTACTCTGAAACAAAAAATATACGTTCAACCTTCTCTACAAATGATTCACCGTAATTATGATTATCTTTAATATTTTCCAGTAAATATGTAATTTCTTCATAGAATCTTTCTAATTCAATCGAAATATCTTTTTTTACAAAAAATATGAAAGATTCGTTTAAAAGTCTATAAATCTCTGGCCAGAGATGTTCTTGAAAATACACATATATATACTCATGATCATTTTCTAATATGTATACGAAGGCACTTTCATCTGAATCGACTAGCATATGTCCTTTTGGATGAAGCCCTTGCAGAGAGCGATCTTCTTTGATGTTAAAATATATTTTCCCGTCTATTTTTTCGATATTTTGAATATGTAATTTCTCACGCAATGGATGAACAAGCTCCTTTCTATCATCATTTGCTAAATATTTCATTTCTGCTATTATTTTATCATAATCTATGCACTTCGAGTATTTCTGTTAAAGGGGATTAAAAATGACCGACCAACAAATCGAAATTGAATTTAAAAATATGCTTATACAAGAAGAATACAAGTTATTAATCAATGCCTTTCATATATCGGAACATCAATTGGTTGAGCAAGAAAATTTTTATTTTGATACGCGACAATTTTCATTAAAGAAGCGAAACTCTGCATTAAGGGTAAGAAAAAAAGAAGGAAAATATGAATTGACATTAAAAGAGCCTTTACAAGTTGGCTTATTAGAGACGAATCAAACTATTACAGAAAAAGATATGACCATGTTGTTGGAAAATATCTCTTTCCCGGACGGAAAAATTAAAGAAACCATTGAACGATGGAATCTTTCACCTAAACAAATTATGTTTTTCGGATCATTAAAAACAATACGGGCAGAAATTACATATAAGGGCGGTATTCTTGTTTTTGACCATAACTATTATTTAAATAAAGAAGATTTTGAATTAGAATATGAAGTAGAAAATTACCATGAAGGGAAAAAAATTTTTGAATCCCTTTTAAATGAATTTAATATACCTCTAAGAAGAGCCGATAATAAAATTGTAAGATTTTATCGTGAAAAAATAAAATGTATAGAGGGTTGAACGATGAACATTGATCAATTAAAAACGATGATGGACATTCAAGCACTTCGTCAATTTCAATCAGGAAATCAGAAACAAGATGATCCAAGCTTTTCTTTATTATTTCAAGAAGTATTACAGTCAACACTGTCAAATATTTCTCAAAAAGCACCTGCAGTTTCAAATGTGTTCCCTTCTATTACCGTTAACGATCTCTCGACAACAAAGCCAGTGAAAATCGATGACCAAAAACTTAAATCAATTATTGAAAAAGCAGCTGAAACTTATAATCTTCCTGTTCAATTAATCGAAGAAGTGATCAGACATGAATCCAATTTCCAAATAAATGCGAAAAGTAGCGCTGGTGCATCCGGACTTATGCAGTTAATGCCAGAAACAGCTAAATCTTTAGGGGTTAAAAATATTTTTGATCCAGTTGAAAATGTGATGGCGGGAAGCAAATATTTGCGACAAATGCTTGATAAATATAACGGAAATATTGAGTTAGCGCTTGCAGCTTATAATGCAGGACCGGGAAATGTTGATAAATATAAGGGCATTCCTCCTTTTGAAGAAACGAAAAATTACGTAAAATCTATAATATCAGCAATTACTTAATGCGAGCATAGTGCTCTTTTTTTTTGCAATAAAAAAACAAGAAAATGAAAAGGAATTTTTCTTGGATAATAGTTGAAATGAATCAAAAAGCTATTTATTTGAGATAATTAATGGAGGTTGATAAAATACACATATAAAATGAGGAAAAGGAGTATTCCTATGAATACCGAAATGAAACAACAAAGTCTTTTCGAACTTGTAGGAGAAAAAAGACTACATCAACTAGTAGATGCTTTTTATAAAAGAGTAGGAAAACATCCTGATTTAATCCCGATTTTTCCTAATGACTTAACCGAAGTGGCTAGAAAACAAAAACAATTTCTTACACAATATTTAGGAGGACCACCTCTATACACTCAAGAACATGGACATCCAATGATGAGAGCGAGACATTTACCTTTTGAAATAACACCTAAACGGGCAAAAGCATGGTTAAGTTGCATGAGCGATGCAATGGATGAGGTTGGTCTCGAAGGAGATATTAGGGATGCCTTTTTTTCAAGACTTCAACTTACGGCAAGACATATGATTAACACTCCTGATGATGATGAGAAAGGTGAAGGTCATTGATTCATAAACATAAAAGAGAAAACCGTTGGCAACCTGATTTTACTTCGAATGAATCAAAGCCGTTAGAAATTTATATGTTTATCGATCCTTTATGTCCGGACTGTTGGGCATTGGAACCGGTAATAAAAAAGTTACAAATACAATATGGTCATTATTTCACATTAAAATATGTATTGAGCGGTCGTTTAAAATCTCTAAATTCTCAAAAGTTAACCCAAAATGAACGGAAGTCGGCAATCGAAAATGTTCATGGTCTATCGAAAGAAACGTGTAAAGAAAGTTCAAATTCCTTACAAAACCCTGTTTCATCACCATATATCGCTTCCATTGCCATTAAAGCGGCAGAATTACAAGGAAGAAGAGCGGGCATTAAATTTTTAAGGAAATTGCAAGAACAATTATTTATAAAAAAGCAAAATATTACCGATTATTCAGTTGTTGTTCAATGTGCAGAACAAGTAGGTTTAGATATTGATGAATTTATTAATGATCTTCATTCCAAAAGTGCACAAAAAGCCTTTCAATGTGACTTAAAAATTACGAACGAAATGAATGTATCTGAATATCCTACGATTGTCTTTTTCAATAATAATGTAGAAGAAGACGGAATTAAAGTGACTGGTTATCATTCTTATCATGTTTATACGGAAATTATGCAAGAAATGGTTTCGGAAACATTAGTTCCAAATGGACCTCCGGATTTACTAGATTTTATTAGTTATTATCAAATGGTTACATCAAAAGACATTGCTTTCGTTTATGATTGGCCAATGCAGACGGTAGAAACTGAAATGAAAAAGCTTGTATTAAAACAAGAAGTTGAACAAATAAAAACAAATAACGGGATCATCTGGAAAAAAACAGGAAATTAATTAAGAAAGGCCTTGCAACCGAACGCAAGGCCTTTCTTATTACGAACAAAGGGGATGGGAGAAATTTTTCACGGTCAAACAAAGGGGTATATGTTTGTTTGTGAATAACTTCACAGTGATAATATATCATAATGTAATTCTGAAAATCAATGTTTATCTTACCATTTCACAATATTGTCACATTTCTTTTCATGACAAGCTACCCTTTCACATATAAATATACATAGAACTTTGATTGGAGGCATCCATCTTGCGAAATTGGACTTCATTATTATTCATAGTTCTCATCGTTGTTTCATTTATTTTTCATCTCTTTGGATTAATGCGATTAGCCCCCTTAATAATTACATCACCTATACTATTCTTATCACTCTTTCTATTCTTCAATCATTATAATAATCGGAACAAATTCAAAGGATTCAAATAATAGGAACTGTTTTTATTCGACTTTGTAAACATGTAGATATCTGTTCAATAATAAAAAGCCAGGAAAAATCCTGGCAAAAAACAGTTATTTAGAAAGTAATTGTTCCATTTCTGATAATTTTTCTTCAAATACTTTACATGCTTCCTCAATCGGAGTAGCGCTAGTCATGTCTACCCCTGCTTTCTTTAATACATTAATTGGGTAATCGGAGCTACCAGCTTTTAAAAATTCTAGATAGCGATCAACAGCTGGCTGACCTTCCTCTAAAATCTGTTTACTTAATGCTGTAGCCGCACTAAATCCAGTTGCATATTGATATACGTAGAAATTGTAATAGAAATGCGGAATTCTAGCCCACTCTAATCCAATTTCCTCGTCAACAACGATTTCGTCTCCAAAATATTTTTTATTTAAATCATAATAAATGTTCGTTAGTACATCTGCAGTTAGTGCCTCGCCCTCTTGAGCACGTTTATGAATTTCATACTCAAATTCAGCAAACATTGTTTGTCTAAAGACGGTTCCTCTAAAACCTTCTAAATAATGATTTAATAAGTAGAGTCGTTTCTTTTCATCATCAATTGTTTTTAATAAATATTCATTCAGTAATGCTTCGTTACATGTAGAAGCAACTTCCGCTACGAAAATAGAGTAATCTCCATATGGGAATGGTTGAGTCTTTCTTGTGTAATAACTGTGAACTGAATGACCGAACTCATGGGCAAGTGTGAATAAATTGTTCACATTATCTTGCCAGTTCATTAAGATATATGGATTTGTTCCATATGTTCCTGATGAATAGGCTCCACTTCTTTTTCCTTTGTTTTCATGGACATCTACCCAACGATTTTCAAATCCTTCTCGTAATACATTTAAATAATCTTCTCCTAAAGGTTGCAAACCTTTTAAAATCAGTTCTTTCGCTTCTTCATAAGTAACTTCCATTTTTACATCTTTTACTAGTGGTGTGTAAAGGTCGTACATATGTAATTCATCTACGCCTAATAATTTCTTACGTAGTTTTACATAACGATGTAAAAGGTGCAGGTTATTATTTACGGTTTGAATAAGATTATCATATACAGATTCCGGTATATTATTTGCTGCTAAAGCTGCTTGTCTAGCAGAATCGCATTTACGAACTTTCGCAATAAAATTATCTTTTTTCACTTGTGCACTTAATGTACTTGCAAATGTATTACGAAACTTTCCATACGTTTCATAAACGGCTTTAAATGCATCTTTTCTTACTCTGCGGTCGGAACTTTCAAGGAAACGGATATATCGACCATGAGTAACTTCGACTTCATCTCCGTTCTCATCTTTAATAGACGGGAATTGTAAATCGGCATTGTTAAGCATTCCAAACGTATTGCTAGATGCATTTAGTACTTCTGAAGCTTGAGCTAATAATGCTTCTTGTTCAGCATCTAATACGTGTGGACGTTGTAAATTTATTTCATCAAATGCATGCTCATATAATTTTAATTCTTCTTTTTCACGTAAAAACTCATTTAACTTTTCTTCAGGAATAGATAATAATTCCGGTACTACATATGCAAAGGCACTAGATACTTGTGTGTATAAATTTTTTGCTCGATCATCCATACTTTGATAAAAACTATTGGTTGTATCTTGATCGTAGCGCATATGAGCATATGTATATAATTTCCCAAGACGCATCATCACTTCATCTTGAAATTGCAAAGCTTCCCATAATAAATCGGCATTTTCCCCCAGTTTTCCTTTAAAGTTATTGGCTTTCGCAATCAAAGCTTTTACTGCATGATATTCCTCATCCCATTGTTCGTCTGTTGGAAAAATATCTTCCAAACGCCAAGTGTCCTCAAAAGGAATTTCATCCCTTGTCGGGAGTTTCTTTACTGCCGTTTCTTTTGTCATAATAACCCTCCAAGTCATTTTCATTTAATTCGTGTTACTAAATATTATTTTCCCTAATCTTATGCAATCGTGCAATAATTTTCTTAATATTTTTTCATATAAAAAGTAATAATCTTCCCTTTATAATGATGAAAAAAATTTTTTCGTTTATTCACATTTTCTTCTAATTGGGAAGAAAGTGCATGTATTTCTTTATTCACGAAATAATGATCCTGTTTCTTTTTTACATAACCGATTTCCCCAAGAAGTTCCATATATTGAATGATCATATGAAATACATTTTTGATTGTAATATTCGGTATTTCTCTTAACTTTATTCGATTTTTATTGATAAAAGAATGTGTCCAATGAAATAATTCATCTTTTGTTATTGAATCACCTTTTCTTTTATTTTTTAATTTAAATAGCCATAGGTATGTTTGCCATTCTAGCGGAGGAGTTTCAATATAGTGCATATTTGGAATGGGTAACCCAATAATGGGTGGAAGTTGAAGTGGATGAATTTGATGGTGATATAAAGTATGGAGAATAGGAATTTTTCTCGCATATGGCTGTATTGGTAAACGATACAACCAAAAGATTGTATCTTGAACCCAACGATCAAACATAGAAATAGTTAGTGGCTTTTTTTGAAACATGGAAAAGAAGGTTTTACGTGAAGATAATGAATAGCGATGGATGGTTGCTAAACAACGTAATTTAGATATTGGGAGGAAATGAGTGAGGATCCAAATCTCTTTGTTTAAAGGATCTAATGCATATAAGTGTGGTCCATGAATCATTGAAGATAAAAATTCATTCAAATGCAGATGAAATTGTTTATTTAATTTAATATGTTTAGAATGTACCATCCATATGGGGACAATTTCAATTTGATAAAATTTTTTTGTACGTTTTAATATTTCATCTTTTGAAATGTGGGAACATTGAAATTCTATTGCAATCCTTCTTTTCTTCCATTCAGCATAAATATCTGGTCTAGATGATATTTCATGAAAAAATTTTTCTATTTCCACTTGCACCATTTGATTTTTTAGCCAATCATATAACACTTTTTTACCCATTAAATGTTCCTCTGTCTCATTTTCCGTTGTATAAACGCATTTAGAACGGTGGGCAAAATGTGGATTTTTTATTGAACCTATCTTTAATAACACTTCTTCCTTACATGAAGGACAGAAAAAAGTTTCTCGTTTTTTTAACAGATGCAACTCCATTGTTGAGTGAGACAATGTAGAAATCATTTCTCCACTTTTCGTTATGGCGATAAACATACATACCTCCTCATAAATTTTAGTTTTCCGAAATACTCAAAAATTTACATTGCAATCCGAATTGAAGTGTTAAATTCAAGAAAAATCATTCTACTCGGGTTTGTAGAGTGATTGATTTTTTGTTCTAATCGAAGTGTTATACTAGTTTATATGTACATCCCTCAAGTTTTTCATTTGATATACGGACGGCTTCATTTCTATTTGTTGCTGGAGATGATATCACTAATCCATTTTCATTATCCCGTAACATTTTCTTCTTTTGGAATTCACGAAAACACCTCTACAATTAGTCTGAGTAAACCATATAATTTATTATAACAAAATCAGAATATTCAATTAATAATATTCTTAATAATCCCTTTAACTTAATGTAAATATAAATAGGAATGAGCCATATTGTAAGAATTAATCGAGTAGGAGGGAGCGATTAACTCCCGTCCTCTCACACCACCGTACGTACGGTTCCGTATACGGCGGTTCAATTAAGATCATTGACGCAAGTCTTTATAACTTCCGTGAATAGCTGTTCTCTTTATGCCAGTGGTCACTCCACCCTCCAAGAGGTCT
>NZ_JBYLHW010000074.1:0-12635 GCF_057747715.1 Bacillus sp. JST-5
GTACGGTTTGATGAGGGGAAGCTGAGAGTAAAAGAGACAGCATGAGCTGTCCCTTTGAAATCAGTTTTCTACTCTACAAAAGATTTATCCAAGCTTCTATTCAATAAACCAGGTCCCTATAATCGAAAGGATAATATAAAATTTACTTAGCATAAAAATTTTGTGTATAGTATGGATGTGATTCGCTATTAAAAGCAACACCTACTCCTAAATATTGAAAATCTGGTTGAAGGATATTCTCACGATGTCCTTTAGAATTCATTAATCCTTCATGAGCAAATATACTACTTAACTGACCATATGCTAAATTTTCCCCAGCTAATGTAAACTTTACCGCATCACGAAGCATTCGATCAAAAGGTGATTCTCCTTTAAGATTCGTATGACTAAAATAATTATGTTCGGCCATATCTTTACTATGTTTTCTTGCTGTTTGTTGAACATGTTCATCCCAAGTCAAGACGGATAGCCCATGATTCACTCTACTTGCATTCGTTAAATCAAATAATTGATATTCAAAACCAATTTTTAATTCTTCACTTGCAGGAGTATATACGTTCGTTTTTTTATTTTCCAATTTCTCACTAATGATTTGGATAGCTGTAACGGTATCATCCGCATGTTTATCATAAAAAATGGTGATGTAGCTATCATTGTGATGAAAAATATCGTAGTCTCGATCTTTTTGAATTTGATAAACAATAAATCCTTTTTGTATTTTTTCGAGAGGTTCACCTAATATTTGGCGGACTTGCTCTTTTGCAGTTCCAAATTTAATCCCTACAGTAGAGGTAATGAGATTTTGGTTCGTATATAATCCAGCTACGTTTTGTTCATTATCATAGGCAACCATTACGAATTGTTGATAATTTTGATGATAAGTATACCAATTCGTTCCATATTCGTTCATACTTACTCTTTTCTCTTTCCCTAATTGATGCTCTACCATTTCCTTTGGTTGCCCGATCTCAATATTATGAATGGAGAATAAATGCTTCGTTGGTTTTTCTAGTTTTACTTCTTTTCTAATTTCTTCCGAAAATTCTTCTAAATCCTCACCAATCTCGGCTTCACCAAATAATCCTTTAATCTCATCAATAATGGAAAAGAATGTATCTGTTATTTTATATTTTTCATTCGCTTGATTAAGTTTCGATTCAACTTCAGAAAATACATTGATCTCATATTGTTTTTCTATATACTTAACTCCAACCATGAGGAGAATGAGTAACAATAAATAGAATAATAGCTTCCGTAGCATAAATCTCACTCCTTTCATCTGACAGGATTGACAGATAAAAGATTTTTCAAACGGAATATGATTGATCAAATCAATTATACGCTTTTTTCAAAAACACTACTATAAAAAAATTTTTTCATTTATATTAGAATTTGAAAAATGTCACAATTATGAAATATTCTTATGATATTCAATCATCCAAACAAAAAATTATTTGTTTATAATAAGTGATGAATATGACACTGGGGGATACAGAATGAATTATCGTAGAGAGCTGAATTCTGCGTTAAAAAAATTGAAAGATATAGAATTTGCCTTAAATGAATCTGCCATTGTAGCAATAACAGATCAAAAAGGAATTATTCAATTTGTCAATGATAAGTTTTGTAAGATTTCAAAGTATAAAAGAGAAGAGTTAATCGGTCAAGATCATCGAATTGTGAATTCTAGCTACCATGATAAAGAATTTATGAAAAATGTTTGGAAAACTATTGGAAGCGGTAAAATTTGGCGGGGCGAGTTTAGAAATAAAGCGAAAGATGGCACTTTTTATTGGGTCGATACAACCATTGTACCTTTTCTTAATAGCAATGGTAAGCCTTATCAATACATAGCTATTCGCTATGATATAACGGAAAAAAAGAAAATCCAAAAAGAGATGGAACGAATGGCATACATAGATTCTTTAACAGGTGTGCCAAACAGAAACTCGTTAAATAAATATATACGACACTACATAAAAGCAAAAAGAAAGTCTCAAATGGCCATTTTATTTTTAGACATTGACAGATTTAAATCTATTAATGATCATTATGGACATTTTGTCGGTGACCTATTGTTGGAAGAAGTTGGGACAAGATTAAAAGCGTGTGTGCCGAATGAACATACCATTTTTCGCCAAGGTGGAGATGAATTTATCATCATTTTGGAAGATTTTAAATCACAAAATGATGTTGAATCCATCGCTCAATCAATCGTTGAAGAACTTTCTAAGCCATATAATATTTCTGGTCGTAGAATATTAGCATCAACTAGTATCGGAGTTAGTATTAGTCCGAAAATGAACGTTACTCATGAAAATCAACTTATCATTGAATCATTAATTAAGCAAGCAGATACAGCTATGTACCATGCGAAAAGGAAAGGTGGAAATCAATACTGTTTTAATACAGACAAACAGATGATTGAACTTGAAAACTATTATAAAATGGAGCATGAATTGTTAAAACCTTCCGTGATGAATGAATTTTATCTTGTATATCAACCGATTGTTCAATTAAAGACCAATAAAATTATTGGATTTGAAGCATTGATCCGATGGAATAATTCAAAACTCGGACTAGTACCTCCATCAGAATTTATACCGATTTTAGAAGATAATGGAGAAATTATAACTGTTGGAGAATGGGTGATTAAATCTGCATGTAAACAAATGAAAGAATGGTTAGAAAACGGTCTTTCATTAGAAAGAATTTCCGTAAATGTTTCACCGGTACAATTTAATCATAGAAGTTTTGTTCAAGAAATTATCCATATATTACATGAGACGGAATTAAATCCAAAATATTTAGAATTGGAAATTACTGAAGGAATGTTATTAAATATCGATGAAGCACTTGAAACTTTAAAAGAGTTAAAGAAAATTGGCGTCAATATCGCAATTGATGATTTTGGAACAGGCTATTCATCTTTATATTATTTAAAACATTTACCGGTTGACAAAATGAAAATTGATCAATCGTTTACTAGAACGTTAAATAAAGACGGAGAAATTATCGTAGATACGATCATTGCAATGGCAAATAACTTAAATTTCATCGTTACCGCTGAAGGAATCGAAACAGATGACCAACTGAATTATTTATCTACAAAAAAATGTAATGAAGGTCAAGGCTATTATTTTAGTCGGCCAATGTTGGCTGACGAAGTGGTATCATTTGTAAAAAACTATGACAGATCGTTCATTAACAATTAGTGAAAAGGGACATATTTTTGTCCCTTTATTGAATTCCTTTAAATTTCATTTTAATCATTAAATACAACTCCATTTCTTTTACAAATTGTACGAGAGCAGCACGTGCTTCAAACTCTTCTCTCGTTTTTGGTAAATCCATTTGCTTAAAATTTTTACGCATTTGTTGCAATTGATGTATAAATTTATAGGCAGTATTACCCGAATATATATTCGTTCGAATATCACGAATGAAATCTGCAACAATTTTGCTTTGTTCTACTGAAACTTGAATAGAAGTAACTAAAAAAATGATTCGATTGATGATTTCAAATTGCTTTTCTCGCATAGCAAAATAGTGATAATAAGAATCTTCACTTTTTAAAAGATGATTTTCTATATCTTGAATGGCTATTCTTTTTGCATCTTTTAACAATTGACTAACCTTAGTAATTTCTCTCCCATCCCATACACGTTCAGGATTTCTTAAGTAAAATTCAATTTCTTTAAAAATAGCAGCAAAATTTTCTTCTATTTCCTTAATATATCCTTTTAATTTTTTTTCTGCACTTGGCATATATAAGTTCATCAATAATGCAATTCCAATACCAATTAATATTAGAAGAATTTCATTTCCAATAACTTTTAATGTAATATGACTGGAATTATATAAATGGAAGATAATCACAGAACTTGTTATAATCCCTTCAGTAATTTTTAATTGTACAGTTATTGGAATAAAGATTAATAACATTAGACCGATCATGATTGGATGATACATGATTCCTTCAAAAACAATATAAGAAATCCCCATCGCTACTAAACAAGCAGCAAATCGGTCCCATGAACTTTTTAGCGATTGTTTTTTTGTTGCCTTTATACATAAAATGGTGATAATGCCGGCAGAAATGTAATTTTCAAGCTGGAGCGCTTGGGATATCATGACAGCAATCGTTGTCCCTAATGCTGTTTTAACTGTTCGATATCCAATTTTTATCAATGATCATCGCCTCTTTTTTTCAAATTCATCAATATTGTTCCCAAATTGTCGGTGTTTGTTGAAAGAGCGACTCAAATTGATGAAAGAAACCGTTAGAGAGGAAAGTTAAGTAATGGTAAAATTATGAAGAGGTGGGGAGAACATGAATTATGTTTTTGTCTATGGTACGTTAAGAAGAGGAGAGAGAAATCATTATTTATTAAAAAATGCTAAACTATTGTATGAACAAGCATGGACGTTTGGTCAACTATTTGATACTCCTTATCATTTTCCGGTATTATATGAATCACCCAATAACAAAATATATGGAGAACTATATGAAATTACAGAAGATGAATTAAAATTATTAGATCGTTTGGAAGGATTTGAAGAAGGAAAAGAAAATAATTATTATGAGAGGAAAATAAAAACTATTTTTACCGATCAAGGATGCTTTGATGCCTATGTTTATATTGATACAAAGCGTCATATCGAAGTGAGTAAAGAAATTTTAAATGGAGATTGGAAAGTGTACCAATTAGAACAGTCGCGACCTGAATACATCGATTATTTTGCCTATGGGTCATGTATGGATCATGAACGTTTCCAAAAACATGGCGTCGATCATTATTTCCAAAATGTAAAAGGTACGGGTATATTAAATGGGTATTCTCTACGCTTTTCTTTACCAACGAGTGACGCTGGAAAAGCTGATATTGTTGAAGATAAAGTTGGTATAGTGGAAGGAATTGTTTATCAAATACCTTTTGAAGCCACCCACTACCTCTATAGACGTGAAGGAGTAGCCATTGGTCTTTATCGGCCAGCAGTCATAACAGTTGAGATTAATGGAAGAAATATTGAAAATGTATTAACATTTATTGTCATTGATAAAAAAGAAGAAACTCCTCCTTCATGCCTGTATGCAAAGGAAATATTCCGTGGAGCAAAAGGCTACTTAAGTGAAGGTTATATCAAATCTTTACAACAACATGTAAAACAATTACAATTAGCGTTAAGAAATAGAAAGAAGTGAAGTTCTATGAGCAAAAAAAAATATTACGTTGTCTGGAAAGGATATCAGCCGGGGATTTATCCAACGTGGGATGAATGTAAAAAACAAGTAGAAGGCTTTTCTGGAGCAAAATATAAATCATTTCCATCCTTACGGGAGGCAGAAAAAGCCTTTAAAGAAGATGCTTCTCCAAAAAACGAACCAATGAATCTATCTTACATAGAAGATAGTTTATCCGTTGATGCTGCATGCAGTGGAAATCCCGGTCAAATGGAGTATAAAGGAGTATACACTAAAACTGGTGAAACGATTTTTCACTTTGGTCCAATTCTAGGAACAAATAATATTGGTGAGTTTTTGGCGATCGTTCACGGACTAGCCTATTTACGTGAAAAAAATTCATCTATTCCTATTTATTCGGATTCACAAACAGCCATTCAATGGGTAAAAATGAAAAAAGCTAATACGACATTAGCATTCAATCAGGATACAAAAAGGGTTTGGGGACTAATTGAACGAGCAGAAAAATGGCTGCAAAAACATTCATACGAAAATAAATTGTTAAAATGGGATACGGAAAAATGGGGAGAAATTAAAGCAGATTTTGGCAGAAAATAATTTATAAATTGATATATTTAATCAATAATAAATAGAAACAAAAGATGACGACTTCAATAATAAATAAAACTAGGATTTTAGAAACATTACCATTCTCATTTTTAATGAAGGTTATTGAAAATATACGAACATTAATCATGACTTTTTAACTATTATCAATGAAAGTAAAAATTTTACTTGAAAACTTCCAAATGATCGGAAGTTTTTTTATTGCGAAAAAACCAATTCATTTTTTTTTGAAAATATAGAGGATTGAAAAATCATTTATCAAATATAAGTATTAATAATAAAGCAAAAGGGGGGAATCATGTGGAATTAGTTACAGAGAAAAAGACAAAGATGAAAAGATGGAAAAAAGGTTTATGGGTAACATTTGGTAGTTTAATATTTTTTATCATTTTAGCAATTATTTTTGTAACCGTTTACATCAATCGTTCACTACCTCTTACAAGTGGGAAATTGGCTGTAGAAGGATTAATAGAAGAGGTAAAAATTGTTCGAGATGAAAATGGGGTTCCACATATATATGCGAACAATGATCATGATTTATATTATGCGCAAGGATTTATTCAGGCACAAGAACGACTTCTACAAATGGATTTAAGCCGAAGACAAGCATCTGGACGATTAAGTGAAGTGATAGGTAGTGCAGCCATCGACCGAGATAAATTTTTTCGTACACTAGGACTTCGACGAGCAGCAGAAGCATCATATGAAGCTTATAGTAAAGAAGCAAAGCAAACATTACAAGCATTTGCTAAAGGTGTAAATGCTTTTATCAAGATGGCGATGGAAGAAAAAAGACTTCCAATCGAGTTTACGCTATTAGGTTATGAACCTGAGAAATGGGATCCAATTGATTCTTTAACGATTGGAAAATATATGGCGTTTGATTTAGGTGGCCATTGGCAAGGGCAAGCATTTCGTTATTGGGCATTAGAAAATCTTCCAGAAGAAAAAGCGAAGGACTTATTTCCATCTTATCCTGAAAATGCACCTGTCATTCTCTCAGCATATGAAGATGTGAACCTATCTATTGAACAAGCGTTTGCTTCTGCCATCATCCCGACAGAATTTAACGGAAGTAATAACTGGGTTGTCAGCGGTGATAAGACAGCAAGTGGAAAACCTTTATTAGCCGATGATCCACACTTATCTCTAGCAACTCCATCCATATGGTATGAAATGCATTTACACTCACCAAATGTCAATGTAGGTGGAGTTATTTTTGCTGGAATTCCAGGTATTATTTTAGGACATAACGATCATATTGCTTGGGGCGTAACAAATACAGGTCCAGATGTACAAGATTTATATATTGAAAAAAGAAATCCGGCTAATAAATACGAATTTTTATATAAAAATGAGTGGGAAGAAGCAACCGTAATTCAAGAACCGATTAAAGTGAAAGGAAAAGAAACGATTCCATATGAAGTAGTCATTACAAGGCATGGTCCAGTCATCTCTGAGTTTGCACATGAGTCAGGAGAAAATAACGTTTTATCTCTCCGCTGGACTGCTTTAGATCCATCTGTCGAACTTCAAGCCGTTTTAGAAATGAATCGTGCAACAAATTGGGAAGAGTTTGAAAAAGCTTTGGAAAATTTCCACGTGCCAACACAAAACTTTGTTTTTGCTAGTAAAGATGGAACAATTGCCTATAAAGCAAACGGTAAAATCCCAATTCGAAAAGGAAATGGAATCTTACCTGTACCTGGATGGACGGATGAATATGAGTGGGAAGATTTTATACCATTTGATGAATTACCAAAAGTCGTTAATCCAAAAGAAGGATTTGTTGCAACTGCAAATAATAAAGTTATCGGGGATGAATATCCTTATCATTTAAGTAACCATTGGGCCCAACCTTACCGATATATGAGAATTAAAGAATTTTTGGAGGAAAAAAATGATTTAACGGTTGAAGATATGCAAAATCTTCAAATGGATCAAATGAATTTATGGGCACGCGAATTCGTCCCGATATTCGTAGATGAGCTAAACAAAAAAGAACTAAAAGAAATGGAAAAAAAAGCAGTTAACATTTTAGAACAATGGGATTTTGTTGATGATAAAGAAAAATCAGCCCCATTGATTTTCCATTTAATGATGAAAGAAATACCAAATGTATTATTTGAAGAGGACATACCTCCAACTATGAATCAGCTTTTTACAGGAAAACAAAGTATTGTTGATGAATTATTACGTCGTGCGGCAAAAAGGGATGTTTCTCCTTGGATAGAAGAAAAGGGAGGATTACAAGAAGTTCTTTATGAAAGTCTAACACGAACACTTTCAAAAATCCAAAGTGAATATGGAAATGATCCTTCCAATTGGAAATGGGGAGACTTTCATCGATTATATTTTGCGCACCCGATGTCTTCTTCATCAAGCATTTTAGAATTCTTTTTTAACCGAGAAGATCCTATTCCAATTGGTGGAAGTCAAGTAACTGTTCAAGCAGCGAGTTACAATGATGAAGGCATTGTGAATCATGGTGCATCATGGCGTTTTGTTGCCGATTTATCAGATTTATCAAAAACATATCATATCGTTGGTCCTGGTCAATCGGGGCATTTTAAAAGCCAATGGTATCATGACCAAATTGATGATTGGGTGGAAGGAACGTATCACGAAACATCAATTACCGAAAATTTAGAAGGATATGAGCTATTATTACAACCAAAATAACGCATTTAGAATCAAGCCTTTCATGTTAAACTATGTAATAAAGTACAAATACTAAAAGCCAGTGAACATCTACTTGACGTAGAATGTTCACTGGCCTCTATTTATTCATTTACAAAAACTTTTTGTCTATGAATCAATGAAATTAGAATAGAGTCATGATAATATTCGACCGATAACTTTCTCTATCTTAAAATTTTAATTTAGTTGTAAAAGGTACGATTCAATATAAAGGATGTATATAGTTTCAATCCAGAAAGAGTTTCCACTTTAGTTTAAAATGAACTTTGACTTATTGCTGACACATAAATAAGGTATCGTATAATTAAACGTTGTAAGGCTGGAGGCTGTGAAAAGTGAAAATACTAGTAGTGGAAGATGAATATCCCATTAGTCAAGTTTTAAAAGCTTATTTACAAAAAGTTCATTATGAAGTCATACAAGTTTTTGATGGGAAACTAGCGATGGATGTATTTCGCACAACCAGTCCTGATTTAGTTTTATTAGACGTTATGTTACCAAATAAAGATGGATGGCAAATTTTAAAAGAAATTCGAGAAGAAAGCAATTGTCCGGTTATTATGTTAACAGCATTAGGTGATGTTTCTAATCGGTTGGAAGGATTAAATACGGGGGCTGATGATTATATTGCGAAACCATTTGTAGCTGAGGAAGTGGTTGCAAGAGTGAAAGCTGTTTTGCGTCGAGTACATAAAATCAATCCATCGGTAAAACGATTTGGACAATTGGAAATCAATTTTAAAGCCCATGAAGTAAAGTTAAATCAAAAAGTTATATCGCTTACTCCAAGAGACCTATCGGTATTATTATTTTTAGCTGAGCATCCAAACCAAACCTTTACGAGAGAACAATTGATTGAGCATATTTGGGGATGGGATTATGATGGAAGTGATCGGGCGGTGGATTTAGCCATTAAACGAATCCGAAAAGCTCTGAAAGATTGGCCAAGCTCTGATGGAGAAATAAAAACTTTACGAGGATTGGGGTATCAATTAAGTGTCTATAAATAATAGAAGCACTAAATTCAAATCGAATTTCGCACAAAAATTCCTTAAACAAAAAGATCGTGTATCAATAACTACTTATTGGACTCGAAGATATTTGACAACATTATGTATTGGACTTGCAATCACGGGCTTTATTTCTGCTTTATGGATTCGGCATCAAGCATTAGAAAATCGTCTTGATATGATGATGTTCTTAGCTGAAAATACAGCTGATAGCATCGTTGCCCATCAAAAAAGAGATTCAAATTCAAATCCAAATCGAGTGGAAGAATATTTTTTAGCTGAGAAGAAGATATCAAGAATGGATATTGAACCTTTTTCTTATATTGTCGATACTGATGGGATCATCATTTCTAGAAATCGTTCCGAGGGACCACTTAATCTTTTTGTTTCACCTACAATTTTAAATAATGATAGAAATATTGGATTAACAAAGATAAACAATGTAGATTTTTATATTGTTAAAGCTCCCATTGAATTTAATGAATCTATCATCGGCTGGGTATTGTTTGTTGATTCAAAGGAAAATTTGACCTATGTCAATCATGAATACACGCAACTAGCGATTATGATTATTAGTCTTGCACTATTGGGTTGGGGAGCCATCTATGCCTTATCCAAAAGGTTAGCAAAACCGATAAAAGATGTAGCTAAGGCTGCTAAACTAGTTTCTGCAGGAAATTATCAAGTCAATATTCCGAATGAAAGTAAAGAATTAGAGGTGTATGAACTCGTTCAATCATTTAAAGAAATGACAGGGAAATTAGAGAAATTGGAACGGTTACGGACTGAACTTTTAGCCGGAGTCACTCATGAATTAAAGACACCCGTCACTTCTATTAGTGGACTTTTACAAGCTGTGAAAGATGAGATAGTTACAGGAGAAGAGGCAAAAGAATTTTTAACGATTTCCTTAAATGAAACGGAAAAAATGAAAACAATGGTGGAAGATTTACTTACCTTTAATCAATTTTCTACAAACATCATTCAAGTGAATAGAGAAAAACATTTCATAAATGATATTGTTGAAGATGCAGTTTTTATTTGGGAAGCCAGTCAAAAAGATGCAGAAATTCAGATTGAATTAGTTAAACTCAATAAGGATGTAGAAGTTGAAACAGATCCTATACGTCTTCAACAAATTATGACCAATCTTTTAAATAATGCTAAACAAGCGATTGAAAACAAAGGGAATATTCGAATTATGTTATCTGAAGATTTGAATTGCATTAATATCGATGTAGCAGATACTGGTCATGGGATACCAGAAAATGAGCAACCTTTTATATTTGAACGATTTTTCCGTGGTAATGAAAAAAAATATAAAGTCCGTGGTTTGGGGCTTGGCCTATCTTTAAGCAAGATGATTGCTCAAGCCCTTGGAGGAGAGCTATTATTAATGCAAAGTTCCAATCAGGGAACAACATTCCGTGTTATTTTGCCAAAGAATTAAAGGAACAAATCGAAATTCTTATCATATGAAAATGTGAGTCTTAAAGCAAATTCTAGCTTTGGACTCATTTTTTATTTTTTGACATTTACTTGACACATTGAAAAAATAGACTGAATTTGTAAAGAAATGAAGGAGGTTAAGAACAATGATTGAGGGAAGCACACCGAGCAACTCTGAAACGATAGAAAAAGAACATAAAAAGAAATCATTATTCAAAAACATTTTTAGTACAGTTTCCGCGGGTGTTGTTGGTTCTTTGATTACATTGGTCGTTGTTCCATATGTGGATGTATATGACGAAGGAGAAAAAGAAATAAAAGCGTATGAACAACATGTGCCAAATGCTAGTACAGTGTCAAACATTCAAGTTTCATCAACTTCTATTGCCGATATGGTGGAACAAGTTTCTCAATCCATCGTTGGCATTTCAAACTATCAAAAGATGAATAGTTCACCATTTCCGGGATCAGTTAGGCAAAACAAAGAAGTCGAAAGTGGAACAGGTTCAGGAGTGATTTATCACGTAACAGATGATGCCCTTTATATTGTCACTAATAATCATGTAATTGAAAATGCTGATAAATTGTTAGTAACTCTCTACAATAAAGAAACGGTAGAAGCTGAATTAATAGGCTCTGATGCATTAACAGACTTGGCAGTTTTAAAAGTGAATGGTAAATATGACATTTCTCCCATACAGTTTGGTGATTCCGATTCTTTACGCGCAGGAGAAGAAGTGATTGCCATTGGAAATCCGTTAGGACTAGATTTTTATGGAACTGTGACTCAAGGGATTATTAGCGCAGTAAATCGATCCGTCGAAGTTGCAACGACAAACGGCACTTGGGAAATGAATGTGGTTCAAACCGATGCTGCGATAAATCCGGGAAATAGTGGGGGAGCACTTTTAAATACAGCTGGGCAATTAATTGGGATTAATAGTATGAAAATATCCAATGATCAAGTAGAAGGTTTGGGCTTTGCCATTCCAAGCAATGAAGTCAAATCAGTTATAGAACAACTGATGAAAAATGGAAAAATTATTAGACCTTATTTAGGCATTTCTATGGTTAATCTTTCTGATGTTCCATCCTTCTATTTAGATAATATCGCTGGTGATATAATGGAGGGAATTATCATTACAGATATTGATCCGATTGGTTCAGCAGCAAAAGCAGGTTTACGAAAAAATGATATTATTCTTTCTATCAATGGAAAAAAGATAACAACAGCAAATGACCTAAGAAAATATTTATATAAAGAGTGTAAAGTAGGAGACAAAGTGACTATTGACTACTATCGTAATGGAAAAAATGAAAAAGTAAACGTAACATTGAATGCCATTAATCATTAAGATAAAAAATAGAAGGCAAGGGAGTTTCTTTGCCTTCTATTTTTTTCTATCTTAGCGTGCCCAGCTAAGCTGTTATCTGCTAGTTGGTGCAAGTCCAACCCGAGTAAGTGCCAAGACGCTCGGTAGCTGACAGGCAACTGGTGGAGAAATCCTAAGGTTGAAGCCCTGTGACAAAGTAACTCTCTTGGAGAGTGCGAGCAAATCAACAGACCGTAACATAAAGTGAATCCTGCCGCCTCGTCAAAAGAGACCTCCTATGGAGGACAAAGGGAAGTCGAGCCTGGTTAGATTGGGCGAAGACCACGGAAG
>NZ_JBYLHW010000075.1:0-12468 GCF_057747715.1 Bacillus sp. JST-5
GGAATGAAAGAGTCAAGCGAAGTAGGCTTGACTCATGAATGACATCCTTTAGAATGAGTCCAAGGTGAAGAAGGTAAGAAAATAAAAAATTAAGAAAAACAGAGAATAGACGAATTTTTGTCCGAAAATTAGGGGGTCAGACCGCCAATCCTTCCTTTCTGAAGAAAAAACACCTTTGGCAATTGAGTTGCAAATTAATCAATATTAGTTGCAAGATTTTTCAATGTCTTGTTTAACAATTTCACTCTTGTACGTTCAACTTGCAAATATATCAATACGTGTTGCAAGATTTTTTGTCAATTCACAAGGTACATATATTTCTTCTTTAAATCCTGTATAGCCAAAAAAATAAAAAGGAAAAATGAGAAATGTAACCCCTCAATTTCTCATTCTTCCTTACTTTCAACTTGTTATTTCCACGATTGATTATTAGATTTCCAAATTATGTAATTGATCGATTATATTGTAAGCCACATCATTCCAGAAATCTTCATTTTTTAAAAATTGTTCTGTTATTCCTTTGTACATATCTTTCTGTTTTTCTTGAAAATCAGGTGAATCTTGACTAGGTAATTTTTCTCTTTGGTCCATAACAAATTGTTGAATTCTTGGAGCCCTTGGTCCCCACACAGCCACTTCATTTCCATTTTGATCTATGAAAATATATTTAGGAATAGCTCTTGCTGTACCATTCGTTAAATATTGATCCATTAATTCTAAGTTTTGATCTCGTAATAAAAATCTTACTTCAATATTTGCTTCCTTAGCAATTTTCATCATGATCGGGTTGTTTAACATAGCATCTCCACACCAATCTTCGGTAAGAGCAATCATGCGAAGGTTAAGATTTTTTACACTTTCTAATGCTCCCTTATCATCCTCATCAAGCTCAAAGCGATCATAAATAGACATCATTTCTTCTTTATTTACTTTCATTCCATTAACATATCGATCAAATGTCATTCCTTTTTCGAACCATTCGTTTAAATTCATTGGAAACACTCCTTTTGTATGTATATATTTTATATATTAACTACATATGTCCCTTTAATTAATGTTCAGGAACGAGCATTCATACCCATTTACGTGTTTTCATTTACTTTTTAATAAATTGCTATGTTCCCTCTAATCACAGTTTATCAAACAAATGATTTTATTGTAAAAAATAAATGCTTTTTATAAATATAATACCCTTGGAAATTCCAAGGGTATTTATCAATTATTATCGTTTTGCAATTTCTTGTAATATTAACTTATTGACAAGCGGTGGATTGGCTTGACCTTTCGTTTGTTTCATTACTTGTCCAACTAGGAAACCAATAGCACGGTCTTTTCCATTTTTATAATCTTCAATGGATTGTGGATTAGCATCTAATATTTCAGTGACAATCTTTAATAATGCACCTTCATCTGAAATTTGCACTAATCCTTTTTCTTTAACAATCTTCTCTGGGTCTCCACCTTTTTCGACCAATTCTTTAAAAACTGTTTTTGCAATTTTAGAAGAAATAGTACCATCTGCAATTAATTTAATTAATTTTGCTAATGCTGCTGGTGTCAATGGCAACTCTGACAATTCTTTTTGGACAGAATTCATATGAGCTGAAACTTCACCCATTAGCCAGTTGGAAGCTTGCTTCGGATCAGCTCCTTCTGCAACAGTAGCTTCAAAGAAATCAGACATTTCTTTCGTTAACGTTAACACCATTGCATCATAAGCAGGAAGACCTAATTCCTCTACATATCTACGCTTTCTTTCATCTGGAAGCTCAGGAATTTCCGCTCTAACGCGCTCTTTCCACTCTTCATCAATATATAATTCTACAAGATCAGGTTCAGGAAAATATCGATAATCTTCAGATCCTTCTTTTACGCGCATTAATATTGTTTCTCCGGTTGCCTCATCAAAACGACGTGTTTCTTGACGAATCACTCCACCTGATAGTAAAACTTTTTCTTGTCGTTTTGCTTCAAACTCTAATCCTTTTCGCACAAAGTTGAAAGAGTTTAAGTTTTTTAATTCTGTTTTTGTTCCAAATTCTTTTTGACCGATTGGGCGTAACGATATGTTTGCATCACATCGTAAAGAACCCTCTTCCATTTTACAATCAGAAACACCAGTATATTGAATAATGGATTTTAATTTTTCTAAGTATGCATAGGCTTCCTCTGGAGAGCGAATATCTGGTTCTGAAACGATTTCGATTAATGGAGTTCCTTGTCTATTAAAGTCAACAAGCGAGTATCCATCATTTGAGTGTGTCAACTTACCAGCGTCTTCTTCTAAATGTAGACGGGTAATTCCAATTTTCTTTTTCTTACCATTAACTTCTATTTCAATCCAACCATTTTGTCCAATTGGCTTGTCGTATTGTGAAATTTGATAAGCCTTTGGATTATCTGGGTAAAAATAATTTTTGCGGTCAAACTTTGTTTCTGTAGCAATTTCACAGTTTAAAGCCATTGCCGCTTTCATCGCAAACTCAACTGCTTTTTTATTTAAAACTGGTAAAACTCCCGGATATCCTAAATCAATAACGGTTGTGTTTGTATTCGGTTCAGCTCCGAAATGGGCAGGAGCTGATGAAAAAATTTTAGATTCTGTTTTCAGCTCCACGTGAACCTCTAGTCCAATGACGGTTTCAAAATTCATCTTCTTCACCCCTTACAGCGCCGGTTTCTGTTTATGAAAATCTGTAGCTTGTTCAAATGCATGTCCAACTCGTAATACAGTAGCTTCATCGAAATGTTTACCAATAATTTGCAACCCGATTGGTAATCCGTTTGAGAATCCACAAGGTACAGATAAACCTGGAACTCCTGCTAGGTTTACCGGAATCGTTAAAATATCGTTTGCATACATTGTTAAAGGATCGCTGATTTTTTCACCAATCTTAAATGCAGGAGTAGGTGTAGTTGGTCCAATAATAACGTCATATTTTTCAAAAATTTGCTCGAAGTCATTTTTGATCAATGTACGCACTTGTTGTGCTTTTTTATAGTATGCGTCGTAATAACCTGAACTTAAGGCAAAAGTACCTAACATAATACGACGTTTTACCTCATCACCAAAACCTTCTGCACGGGTCTTTTTGTACATCTCAATTAAATTTTGAGCATCTTTTGTTCTATAACCGTATCGAACACCATCAAAACGTGCTAAGTTCGCAGATGCTTCAGAAGAAGATATTAAATAATATGTAGCAACTCCATATTTTGAATGTGGTAAAGAAACCTCTTCCCAAGTTGCACCTAACTTTTCAAGTACTTTTAATGCTTGAAGTACGGATTCTTTTACTTCTTCACTAACGCCTTCTCCTAAATATTCTTTTGGAACGGCAATTTTCAAACCTTTAATGTCGCCAGTTAGTGAGCTAGCATAATGAGGGACTTCAACATTAGCTGATGTCGAATCGTTAGGATCTAATCCAGAAATAGCTTCCAATAAATAAGCGGCATCCTCAACGGAACGAGTAATTGGACCAATTTGATCTAATGAAGATGCAAAGGCCACTAATCCGTAACGAGACACTCGTCCATAAGTAGGTTTTAAGCCAACGACTCCACAGAATGCTGCAGGTTGGCGGATCGAACCACCTGTATCAGAACCTAATGAAAACGGAACTTGTCCAGCTGCAACTGCTGCGGCAGATCCCCCTGATGATCCTCCTGGTACCGCTTCTAAGTCCCATGGATTACGTGTTATTTTAAATCCTGAATTTTCCGTAGATGAACCCATAGCGAATTCATCCATATTCAGTTTTCCGATTGTTATTGCTTCCGCATTATGTAATTTTTCAACGACTGTTGCATCATATATCGGATCGAAATTTTCTAAAATTTTACTTGCACAAGTTGTTCTTAAACCTTTTGTAACAATATTATCTTTAACACCAATTGGCATCCCGAATAGTAAGCCTTTTTGACTATCAGTGGTTAACTTTTCATCAAGTTCTTTCGCCCGAATTCTCGCCTGTTCCTCATTTAACGTAATAAATGCTTGAACTTTATCTTCAACTTCATTGATTCTTCGGTAAGACTCGTCGATTAAGTCTGTTACAGTAATTTCCTTTTTATTTAACATTTCTTGAATCGTTGTTAATTTATGGTCAAATAGAGACATGAATTCCCCTCCTTATTCAAGAACAGATGGTACTCGAATTTGTCCATCTTTATGATCCGGTGCATTTTTTAAAACTTCTTCTCTTGGCAATCCTTTTGTTGCCTTATCTTCCCTCATAACATTTTTTAACGGCAACACATGAGAAGTTGGTTTGACATTTGTTGTATCTAACTCATTTAATTGTTCTGAAAATGTAATGATAGCATCTAATTGCTTTGAGAATTTTTCTGCTTCTTCTTCTGTAATCGCAAGTCTAGCTAAATGTGCTACATGTTCCACTTGCTCTTTTGATATTCTCGTCACAACATTCACCTCCAAATAATTACGGACAATAACCAATACTATAAATATTATCAAATCTTCCTTAATAAAGGCAATAAACGCCTTAAGGCACTTTATCCTCTTTACATCACTTCCCTATTTTATCATGGATTATATATGAATTAAAAATGGACTTGAAGTTATTAAAAAAGGTTTCTATACATAAAAACTCAAAAAATCGTCCACTATATGAAACAAAAGTGAGTATAAATGAGGTGTTTCAATCCGTGAGAATGGTAATCTTCTTTCTTTTAATTTTTCTACTATTTATTCCTCATCAAACAGTTCTTGCCCAATCATTAGATAAATTGAACTCTCCGATTGTAACCCTCAGAATTATAGAAACTACTGATCTACATGGGTATATTTTTGGTTATGACTATAAAAAACAAAAAGAAACATTTGAGTATGGATTTGCAAGAACTGCTACCCTCATTCAACGTGCTAGAAATGAAGTAGAACAGTCTTTGTTATTTGATGTCGGTGATGCTATTGTAGGGAGCGCAATGGCAAAGCATGTATACAAAAGCCAATTATTACGAATTCCAGATATTCATCCTGTTTATAACGTAATGAATCTGTTACAATACGACGCAGCAACGTTAGGAAACCATGAATTTAATTATGGACTAGATTTTTTGTTAACTAGCTTGAAAAGTGCACAATTTCCTATTGTGTGCAGCAATATTGTTATTGACGATGTAAAACAATTCTCGTTCGATAAAATAAATTTTTTCCACCCTTATCACATGATTAAAAAAGAGGTAACTGATACGAACGGAAACAAACATGTTTTAAACATTGGCGTTCTCGGTCTAATTACACCAGTTACTGCCATTTGGGATTATGAACATTTTCAAGGTAAGCTAAAAATAAAAAACATCACTGAAACAGCCGAGCAGCTTGTTCCAGTTCTTAAAAGTAAAGGAGCAGATGTCATTATTGCATTGGTTCATGCAGGGTTAGAAGCTGACAAAGATTTGAAATCCTTACAAGGTAATTCAGTTATTGATCTAAGTCGAGTGAAAGGTATTGATGCCATTCTTTATGGACATAGTCATAAACTGTTTCCTAATTCTAATATTAAATCTGATAGAAAAGAGATTAATTCCGTTACTGGTACAATCAACGGAATACCTTCCATTCAGGCAGGAAAATGGGGAAATCATATTGGCATTATCGATTTAACATTACAGAAAAATAATGACAATTGGGAAATCATAGACTATCAAACATCTCTAAAAAGTATTTATAAAACAGTTAATGGAAAAAATTATCCAGTTATCCCAATGGATAAAAAAATCATTCAAACCATTCGCGAACTCCATGAAGAAACCGTTCAATCCGTAAAGGATGGCTTTATTAAAGTAAAAAAATAAACTAGAAATAATAGGATATAATTTTCTACAAATTTCTTCAAAAAATTTTTAGAATCCATGTTAGCAACTGATTAGAATGTGATATTATTACGTTTGAAAGATTTTTTGTAAAAGGTCTTTTAAGATTTTATAGTAAGGGCTAGGTGATGGGATGAAGGTTAATAGGTCGAGGTTTTCATTTTTTTAAACTCTTTATGTTTCTCATTGTCTTTTTACTATTAAATGATTCATTTTAAAGGCTAATTATACAGTATAAATATTGTATATTTAGAAACTCCTAAGCCCGGTAGAATGAATAAAACAACATCTATTAAATATACGAATCTTAAAGGAAAGTAGAAGGTGATCGAATGTCGGAAAATTCAATCATTCGCTTTGAGAATGTAACCAAACAATATGATGATGACCCACCAGTATTAAATAATGTTAGTTTTGATATTGAACGCGGAAAATTTTATACATTATTGGGACCTTCCGGATGCGGGAAAACGACGATTTTACGTTTAATCGCAGGATTTATAGAACCTACGGAAGGTAATATTTATATAAACGGAAAAATCGTTAATAACGTCCCTGCAAATAAAAGACAAGTAAACACGGTCTTTCAAGACTATGCTTTATTCCCACACCTAAATGTTTTTGAAAATGTTGCGTTTGGACTTCGTATAAAAAAGATGAAAGAAGCTGAGATTAAAAAGAAAGTTTTAGAAGCATTAAAATTCGTAAACTTATCAGGTTATGAAAATCGAGAAATAAGAGAGATGTCAGGTGGGCAACGTCAAAGGGTTGCGATTGCCCGTGCGATCGTGAATGAACCTGAAGTGATTTTACTGGACGAACCTTTATCTGCCCTTGATTTGAAATTACGTACAGAAATGCAATATGAATTAAGAGAGCTTCAGCGCAGGTTAGGAATTACTTTTATATTTGTTACTCATGACCAAGAAGAAGCGCTTGCTATGTCGGACTATATTTTCGTCATTAATAACGGAAAAATTGAGCAAAGTGGAACTCCTACAGATATTTACGATGAACCAATCAATCGTTTTGTTGCTGATTTTATTGGAGAATCAAATATTGTTCCTGGTGTCATGATTAAAGATTATCTCGTTCAATTTGCAGGAAAAACATTTGATTGTGTTGATAAAGGTTTTGATGAAAATGAAAAAGTGGAAATTGTCATTCGACCAGAAGATTTAGAAATTTGCCCGAAAGATCAAGGAAAACTTCAAGTAAAAGTCGATTCACAACTATTCAGAGGCGTCCACTATGAAATTAGCTGTTATGACAAAGATGGAAATGAATGGCTCGTTCACTCAACGAAAAAAGTAACAGTAGGAGAAGAAATTGGCCTTCATTTTGGTCCAGAAGCTATTCATGTCATGCGTTTAGGCGAAACGGAAGAAGAATTCGATAAACGTCTTGAGGCGTATTAAGGAGGATGAAAATGAAAAATCATTCTCGTAATTCTTATTTAATTCCATATATTCTTTGGATCGCCTTGTTTGTTGTGGCACCTCTGTTATTAATATTCTATTATTCTTTCTTTGATATTGACGGTAATTTTACATTTAATAACTATAAAAACTTTTTTACGCCTGTTTACCTAAGGATGACATTAAGTTCTTTCTGGTATGCATTTTTAATTTCATTATTTACGTTTTTAATCGCCTATCCTACTGCGTACTTTTTAACGAAAACAAAGCATAAACATTTATGGCTTTTATTAATCATATTACCTTCATGGATTAACCTATTATTAAAAGCTTATGCCTTTTTAGGCATTTTCGGAACGTATGGGTTGGCAAATAGCTTATTAGAAATTATCGGAATTGGAAGCAAGCAAATTTTATTTACGGATTTCAGTTTTATTTTTGTATCCGTTTATATCTTTTTACCATTTATGATTTTGCCAATTTTCAACTCTTTAAATGAATTAAATCCATCTCTTATCGATGCATCCAATGATTTAGGAGCATCCAAATGGACAACATTTAGAAGAGTTATTTTTCCACTGACGTTAGATGGAGTTAAGGCAGGATGGCAAGTGGTATTTATTCCTGCACTATCGTTATTTATGTTAACAAGATTGATTGCTGGTAACCGTGTTATTACTTTAGGTACAGCAATTGAACAGCATTTTCTAGTAACACAAGATTGGGGTATGGGTTCAACTATTGCCGTATTCCTTGTGATTGCCATGGTTGTTTTCATGCTTATTACAGGTAGACAGAAAAGGGGGATTTTAAAATGAACAAAACGTCTAAATGGGCTAATATTTATTTAGTCGTCGTCTTTTTTATCCTTTATGCCCCTATTTTCTACCTGATGTTTTATTCCTTTAATAGTGGCAATACAATGTATGAGTTTGAAGGTTTTACCTTAGATTGGTATAAGGAATTATTCCAAAATTCACGTTTGCTAATTATAGTGCTTAATACAATCATTATTGCTTTGTTATCAGCAACACTTTCTACGGTTTTAGGAGTTGCTGGTGCATTAGCCATCTATTATGTAAGAAACCATCGCTCAAAGAACACTCTATTATCTTTAAACAATGTATTGATTGTTAGTCCAGACGTTATCATCGGTGCATCTTTTTTAATTTTATTTACGATTATGGGCATTAAACTAGGTTTTACATCTGTATTGCTTTCTCATATTGCTTTCTGTGTTCCAATTGTCGTTATCATGGTTTTACCTAAACTTGAAGAAATGAGTATAACGATGATTTATGCAGCCTTAGACTTAGGTGCTAACCGTTGGAATGTCTTGACGAAAGTTATTTTACCTTTTATTACACCAGGAATATTCGCAGGATTTTTCATGGCATTAACTTATTCATTAGACGACTTCGCAGTTACATTTTTCGTAACTGGTAATGGATTTACCACCTTATCTGTAGAAATTTACTCTCTTGCTCGTCGTGGAGTATCTTTAAACATTAATGCACTTTCAACTTTATTATTTTTATTTACTTTAATTTTAGTGATTGGTTATTACTACATCTCTAAACGAAACCGAGTGAATGCAATGGGGGTGAGGAAATGAAAAAACTGATGCAGTCTCTCATTGCTGTTCTACTTATTTCTGCTGGACTTTTAATTGCTGTTAATCGGCTTAATTCTGCCCAAGGATATACAAGCGGTAATACACTAACGATATTCAACTGGGGAGATTATATTGACGAAGATTTAATCGATCGTTTTGAGGAAGAAACAGGAATTAAAGTCATTTATGAAACATTTGATTCAAATGAAGCGATGTTAACTAAAATTGAGCAAGGAGGAACTACTTACGATATTGCCGTTCCATCCGAATATATGATTGAAAAAATGGTCGAGGAAGACTTGTTACTCCCTATCGATCATTCTAAAATACCTAATTTAAAATATATAGATTCTAGATTTTTAGATCTTCCTTTTGATCCGGATAATAAATTTTCAATTCCTTACTTTTGGGGAACAGTCGGTATTATTTATAACACGGACATGGTTGAAGGAGAAATTACTAAATGGAATGATTTATGGGACCCTAAATATAAAAATTCCATTTTATTAACCGACGGTGCGCGTGAAGTAATGGGGTTAGCTTTAAATAGCCTACACTACTCACTCAATGATACAAATAAAGAGCACTTATTAGATGCTAAGGAAAAACTTGAAGCATTGACTCCCAACATAAAAGCAATCGTTGGAGACGAAATCAAATTATTAATGCTAAACGAAGAAGCTCCTATTGGTGTTGTTTGGTCGGGAACAGCTGCAGAAATCATGTGGGAAAAAGACAACCTTGAATATGTTGTCCCTGAAGAGGGGTCTAATTTATGGTTTGACAATATGGTTATTCCGAAAACAGCAAAAAATATAGAAGCTGCCCATCAGTTTATTAATTTTATGTTAGATCCTGAAGTAGCCGCTCAAAATGCGGATTATGTCGGATATTCTACTCCTAACAAAGAGGCATTAAAATATATGGATGAAGAAACGGTCAATGATGAACGTTTTTATCCTGATGATGAAATGACATCAAGATTAGAAGTTTACGAAAACTTAGGTAAGCATAATCTTGCATATTACAATGAACTATATTTACAATTTAAAATGCATGCGAAATAATACTAAAGCTGACCCTTTGTTTGCTGGGTCAGCTTTTTTGTATGAAAATGTCGTCTATTTAAACAATTTTTTCATAATTCTAATCCACTTAGGTTTTTCTTTCTTCTCCATTAGTTTATAATCTTTCTTACGTTTAATAAAAATATCTTTTTTATCAATAGCATAGTCAAAAGCCAATACTAACCCAATATCTGTCGTATATTCTTGATGATCATAGATACTAAAAGGAATCTTATGCTTGTTTGCCATTTTTATATATTTGGACAAATCATTATAATTAATTTCACCATTTAATAACAACTTGGCTTCTTTATGTTTTTTCATTAACTCTTCAATTTCCTTGTATACACCTGATTCCCTAACTTGAGCGTTTGTTAATACAGCAATAATCCTCTCACGAAACGTTCCTAAAAATCTAATTTTCTCTTCTTTTTTTATTTCTTTTTCTCCATAGACTCCTTTATTTATGTAATCATCGAGATTTGGTCCTTGCATTTACACTCCCCCTACGTTGCATTAACAATAGTATATGAGGAAAAGGTTGTATAAATCCACAAAATAAAAGAAGCCTATCAATAAAATAGGCTTCTCTCCTTTCATTTTTTACTCAGCACTTGCAGCCTTGTCAAATTCATCTTGAATTTCTTTTGATGGTTGCCCAGTTAAAACGCTTACAATAATAATCGCTAATGTTGCTAAAATAAATCCAGGTACAATTTCATAAAGTTCAAACGGAATAACTGCAGGGTCTATCACGTTACCAGCTGCATCTAGTGTCGGTGTGGAAAGCAACTTCCAAATAACAACCGTTGCCGCTCCAACAACCATTCCTGCTAAAGCTCCCCAACGATTTGTTCTCTTCCAAAATAGTGAAAATAAAATCACTGGTCCAAATGCAGCTCCAAACCCTCCCCAAGCATAACTAACAAGTTCTAAGACAGAGCTATTTTGATCCAAAGCAAGTAATAATGCTATGATAGCAATCGCTACTACAGATAAACGTCCAACCCAAACAAGTTCCTTATCACTAGCATTCTTTCTAAAAATTGCTTTATAAAAGTCTTCTGCAACGGCACTTGAAGATACTAGTAATTGTGAGTCAATTGTACTCATTATCGCCGACAAGATAGCAGCTAATAATATTCCTGCTACCCATTCGTTGAATAAAATTGAACTTAAATTCATAAATACAGTTTCTGGATCAGCTAAAGGTGCGTCTGCAAAATAAGCAAATCCAACAAAACCAGTAAAAATTGCACCAAATAAACCTAAAATCATCCATGTCATACCTATTAATCTTGCTAGAGGAACATCCTTCGTTGATTTCATTGCCATAAATCTTGTTATAATGTGCGGTTGACCAAAATATCCAAGCCCCCATGCTAAAGAGGAAACAATCCCTAGAAATGTTTGTCCTGCAAAAATATCAAGATTCTCTATCTGAAGTTCCCCTACTCGTTGGACGGTTTCGCTCCAACCTCCCATCTCAATAATGGCAACAATAGGTACAATGATTAACGCTAAAAACATTAGCATACCTTGAATAAAGTCCGTCCAACTAACTGCTAAAAATCCTCCTAAAAATGTATAGGACACTATGACTATTGCTCCAATTATCAACGCTGTATGATAATCCATATTGAATGAGTTCTCAAATAATTTTCCTCCTGCAACCATCCCAGAAGAAGCATAAAAAGTAAAGAATAAAAGAATAACAAATGCAGAAATTACTCGCAGTAATTTAGAATCATCATGAAAACGATTTTCTAAAAAATCTGGAATTGTAATTGAGTCTTTAGCTGTCTCTGTATATACCCTTAACCGTTTTGCCACAAACTGCCAGTTTAAATAGGCACCAATTGATAATCCAATACATATCCATGCAGCTGAGAATCCCCCAATATAAGCAGCACCAGGCAACCCTAGTAATAACCAGCCGCTCATATCAGATGCTCCTGCACTTAACGCCGCAACCCCTGGCCCTAAACTTCTGCCACCTAAAATATAGTCGGATAAACTATTATTAGAAGCACGATAAAAAAGAATACCTATTACTAGCATTGCAATTAAATATATACCAAACGTAACAAGAGTAGCAGTAGACATTCGTTTACCCTCTCCTTCCTTTAAGATAACTAATGAATGATAAAACTATTAATAATGGCATCGGAACTAATAGCCAAAACCATGTAGCAAAGCTGATTCCCATTATTTCTCCTCCTTATCGATTTTTAATTTAATATTTTAAATTTTTAAATTAATTATAAAAGAAGGACGAATTTTTTTACATCGAAAATTTTACCAAATAGAAATTTTTTCTTAGAATATTCTTTCCTTAAAATAAAAAGAATGTGTGTTTCTTTACAAAATCGAGTAGGAGGGAGCGATTAACTCCCGTCCTCTCACACCACCGTACGTACGGTTCCGTATACGGCGGTTCAATTAAGATAATTGACGCAAGTCTTTATAACTTCCGTGAATAGCTGTTCTCTTTATGCCAGTGGTCACTCCACCCTCCAAGAGGTCT
>NZ_JBYLHW010000076.1:0-12168 GCF_057747715.1 Bacillus sp. JST-5
CTATGAAGTTATCAAAGAACAAAATTCTAACTGGAAAATACCTCAAAAGAGGATTCTAAAAATACTATACGAGGAGGTGAGTGTATGAAAAAATGGGTGATTTCTGTTATTTTTTCTTTCATTTTATTTCTTGGCGGGTTTTCCACTTATGCCTATGCTATCGATTATTCCACTGACACATCCATTCAATACATCCTTTCACAAAATCCCGGTTTAAGTAAAAATGAATTAATGAAAAGTATTGAAGAGGCTGCTAATAAAGAAAATAAGTCCACTCAGGAAATTATTAAAGCTATAGAACAAGAATTGAAAGAGGATGAGCAATTAGCGAAACAGGAAAATTTGTACCGATTGATGGGAGCAGATTCTGGTACAAAAGTTATTGGTCCAGCTACTAGAGGATATATTTTCTATACTCCTGCCTCAACATGGGGACTTGATCATGGGCATGTAGGGATGTATTATAGCTCAACGAGCATAGTTGAATCCGTTCCTGGTGATGGTGTCCGTCATATTAGTGCATACACTAGGAGGGTAGAAAATACAGGTGCAGTATTAAAAAGAGTGAATACTTCAAGTTCCAATATTAATGCAGCTGTAGATTGGGCTGTGAGTCGTATTGGTGTGGATGGATATAGCTATAACTTTGCTACAAACCGCACGACAAGTCACTATGGTAATAAAAATTGTTCGAAGCTAATTTGGTCTGCATTTATGGTAACGGCTGGAATAGATATTGATGCGAATAAAGGATTAGGTGTTTATCCACGAGATATAAGAGACTCAGGGTATATGATACATGTTAGAAACCTATAAAATGATAAGCTGCTCAGAATGGAAAGTTCTGAGCAGTTTGAAAAACGACATTAGGAGTTGGGGCTTTGAGAAAGAAATGGCTCGTTTGTTGTTTGATAATATTTGTTTGTCTCATTGTTACCGTATATTATTATTTAAATCAGATCGAAGAAGTAGCTCATTATCAAGATCCAAATTATTTAGACGATAAAATTGGAGCAATCTATTATTCAGCAACGATAGACCATTTTTACGACGGGAGTTTTACAGTCTTTATTGATGAAAAAGGGGAAACGTCAGCCCTAAAAGGAGACACTGTTGAATTAGGTTCGTTAGCTAAAGGTAAACATGTGTTTAAAACCAATCAACAAGGGGTTGAATTGATCGGTAATCCTTATAAGGAATTTTCACTTAAAGAGAAGGTACATACTGGATATTTTCAAAGTTCCGGTTATTTACAAGAATTGAATTTATATTTTTCTATATATAATCAAGGATTTTCATCGAATGGAAAATATGCAAGCTTAGTCAGATGGGGAAACGAAGATGGTTTTTATGAAAAAATAATTCCTGGATATTATACCAGTGTTGGCCACGATGGAAGGAACGTTTTTTTCATCGAAGAAGAATTAGGCGAGAATCACAACTATTATTTTCATAAAGTTGATTTTAAAAATTTTGGTCCGTTAACGAAAGATTGTTTAATTCCAATTCCAAAAAATTTTTCCATCTTATCAAACATACTCATTGATAACCTATTTGCTTATTTTATGATTTACAAAATTAAAGAGAACAGTTCAAATGTAGAATTAGCTTTAGTAATATTTGATATCAAAAATAAAGAAATAGATAAAATCATACCATTTCGCTCTTTTCAAATTCAAATGAATGACTTTGAAAATGCTGTACCAATCAGTTTTAATAATTTAATATTAAAAGATCAAAATATTTATCATATTTCAGCACAGTCTTTGATATATAAATTTGATATAAAGACTGAGAGATTAAAAACATTTCCTTTACAAACAAATATTAAACCTAAAATGATTTATCTTTCTAATCATGCCATTTATACGTTAGAAAGACAGGCAGATACGAACGAATATCAAATAGTTGCATACTCTTACGAAGATGGTCGAGTCATAAGTAAAATAGAAATCAAAGGATTAAACGAGAAACTTCAGAAAAAAAGAGTATATGAATACGATTTTATCATTTTTAATGAGAAGGAAGATAATTTTTTAAATTATTGAAGTTTTCTTAAAAAATATCTCTCCTGTATATATAATAAATATAGAAAAGATATTTTGAATAAGAGGAAAGAAGGATGTCTAGTGGGAAAAGCGTTATTCGTATATAGGGGAGATTATTTAGAAAGTACTCATGATATCCATGTAGCAGTGGTTAACTCTGAAGGAAAACTTTTATATTTTTATGGTGATCCGTATCGTTTCACGTTTCCGAGATCATCAATGAAACCGTTTCAAGCGATCCCGGTTGTTGAGACAGGAGCAGCTGATGCATTAGGCTATGATGATAAAGATTTATCTTTAATTTGTGCATCCCATAGTGGTGAGAAGATTCATAGAGAACGAGTTTTAAATATATTATCAAGGTTACATTTAGATGAAAGTTACTTACAATGTGGGACACATATCCCAAGAGATATTGAAGGTTATAATGAAATGATTCGTAACGGTGGGGAATTAACTCCAGTTTTCAGTAATTGTTCAGGAAAACATTCGGGAATGTTAACAACGGTCGTTCATTTGGGAGAGAATGTACATACGTATAGAGATATAAATCATCCTCATCAACAAAGAATTTTAGAATCGATTGAAGAAGTATGTCATTTTCCAAAAGAAAAAATTGAAATAAGTGTTGATGGTTGTGGAGTACCGGTGCATCGATTACCTTTATTCCATACAGCCTATGGATATGCAACTTTAGCTAATCCTGAAATTTTATCCACTCTGAAGAAAAAAGAAGCAATTCAAAGAATTTGGCGTGCGATGACAACAGCACCAGAAATGGTTGGAGGGACAAACCGTTTTGACACTGATCTTATGCGAGCATTTAATGGAAGAATTCTCGCAAAAGCAGGAGCGGAAGGTGTTCAATGTATTGCAGACAGAGAAACCGGAATCGGTATAGCGATAAAAGTTGAAGATGGAAATGAAAGAGGTACATATGTTACAGCTATGGAAGTATTAAGACAATTACAAATTGGAAATGAAGAAATCTATCATCAATTGGAGAAATATGTTCATGCACCGGTATTAAATGCAAGAAAAGAAAAAATCGGAATCATAAAAGCGAATTTCGAATTAAAAGTACATTCAACTATTCATGAATAAACTTTTTTCTTACATCAGGTGGATATACGGGACAAGATTGGGTGTGGCCAAACCATTTATACCTGTTTTTAGCAATGATTCGGTACACAAAATTTCGAATCGGTGCTGGAACAATAATAAATATATACATAAATTTCCAAAAACCATTTAACTGTTTACAAATTTTTAATGCTGCGGTTGATTCAAAATAACATGTGTCCTCGTCTATAAGTACAAGACTATTCATATTAGGATGAATGCGATATTTTTTTATCATTTTTTGTCCAAAATTACTTTGTAACGAGGCAAATTTAAAAATATTTTTATTGTCTCGTTTTATGACGAATTGGACGCTTTTATTACAAACATTGCACACTCCATCAAACAAAATGATCTTATTCATATCAAACACCTGCTTAAGCATCTTTATTTAATTATATCATTTTTTATTGATTGGCTGGCTGCCTATTGCATTATGTTAATTTTTTCATTAAAATATGGAATAACTTATATAATTATGTTTATGATGTATGTTAAAGACGTTGAAAAGGAGTAGTAGAGGTGCAATCCTGTTATAGAGAGCTGACGGTCGGTGCAAGTCAGTCAGGAACATCTTGAACTCGCCTTTGAGTCGCAAGTGTGAAGTAATAGTAATACTTGCCGTTTTCCGCGTTAAGGATGAATGAAGTGAGTGTGAAAACACTAATTGTGGGTGGTACCGCGGGAGATTATCCTCTCGTCCCTGATTTTGGGATGAGAGGTTTTTATTTTGTAATAAGAAGGAGGAAGGTAATATGAGCTTTAATCATCAGGAAATCGAAAAAAAATGGCAACAATATTGGGAAGAAAATAAAACGTATAAAACTACAGAGGATAAGGATAAACCAAAATTTTTTGCGATGGGGATGTTCCCTTATCCTTCTGGCGCTGGTTTGCATGTTGGACATCCAAAAAGCTATACAGCCGTTGATATTCAGGCGCGTATGAAAAGAATGCAAGGATATAATGTTTTACATCCAATGGGTTGGGATGCATTCGGACTACCTGCGGAACAATATGCTATTGATACAGGAAACCCACCAGCTGAATTCACACAGAAAAATATTCAAACTTTTAAGAAGCAATTAAAATCTCTTGGTTTTTCTTATGACTGGGATCGTGAAGTCAATACTACTGATCCAAATTATTACAAATGGACACAGTGGATTTTTATTCAACTTTATAAAAAAGGATTAGCTTACATTGATGAAGTGCCTGTTAACTGGTGTCCTGCGCTTGGAACGGTTTTAGCTAATGAGGAAGTGATTGATGGAAAAAGTGAACGCGGTGGACATCCGGTTATTCGCAAACCAATGAAGCAATGGGTGCTAAAAATAACTGAATATGCAGATCGTCTATTGGAAGATCTTGAAGAATTAGATTGGCCAGAAAGCTTAAAAGAAATGCAGCGAAATTGGATCGGGCGCTCTGAAGGAGCAGAAATAACTTTCCAAATTGATGGACACAATGAGCAGTTTACTGTTTTCACAACAAGACCGGATACATTATTCGGCGCTACATACGCCGTGATTGCTCCAGAACATCCACTTGTAAAGAAAATTACAACGAGCGAACAAAAACTTGCGGTAGAAGCTTATTTAGAGGAAGTTCAAAAGAAATCCGATCTTGAACGTACCGATTTAGCAAAAGATAAAACAGGAGTTTTCACAGGGGCTTATGCTATTAATCCGGTAAATAATGAGAAAATGCCAATTTGGGTAGCAGATTATGTATTGATGAGTTACGGAACAGGAGCTATTATGGCCGTTCCAGCTCATGATGAAAGAGACTACGAGTTTGCAAAAAAATTTAATCTTCCTATACGCGAAGTAGTTGCTGGTGGGAATATTGAGGAAGAAGCATATACAGGAGATGGAGAACATGTAAATTCTGGTTTCCTCAATGGACTTAATAAAGAAGATGCGATTCAAAAAATGATTGCTTGGCTTGAAGAAAAAGGAATTGGAAAGAAAAAAGTTTCTTATAAACTTAGAGATTGGTTATTTAGCAGACAACGTTATTGGGGAGAACCAATTCCAATTATCCATTGGGAAGATGGAACAATGACTACAGTTCCAGAAGAAGAGCTTCCGGTTCTTCTACCAGAGATGAAAGAAATTAAACCTTCAGGGACAGGTGAATCTCCATTAGCAAATGCAACGGATTGGTTGGAAGTCATTGACCCTGTTACAGGTAAAAAAGGACGTCGTGAAACCAATACGATGCCGCAATGGGCAGGAAGTTGTTGGTACTATTTAAGATACATTGATCCAAATAATGATCAATTCATAGCGGATCCTGAGAAATTAAAACAATGGCTTCCAGTTGATATTTATATTGGCGGTGCTGAGCATGCAGTTCTTCATTTGCTATATGCAAGATTTTGGCATAAAGTCCTTTATGATCTAGGAGTTGTTCCTACGAAAGAACCGTTCCAAAAGCTATTCAACCAAGGAATGATACTTGGAGAAAATAACGAAAAAATGAGTAAATCAAAAGGCAATGTTGTCAACCCTGATGAAATTGTTTCGAGTCATGGGGCAGATACTCTCCGTCTATATGTTATGTTCATGGGTCCATTAGATGCATCTATTGCTTGGTCTACGAATGGTTTAGACGGAGCTAGACGATTCCTAGATCGTATATGGCGTCTCCTTGTTGAAGAGGATGGAAGTCTAACTTCTAAAGTGGTGAATAGTGAAGGTGGAACATTAGAAAAAGTGTATCACCAAACTGTGAAAAAGGTAACGGAAGATTTTGAGAACTTGCATTTTAATACAGCCATCTCACAAATGATGGTATTTATAAATGAAGCTTATAAAGCAGAGCAGTTACCAAAGCCATACATTGAAGGTTTCGTGAAAATGCTCTCACCAGTATGTCCTCATATTGCTGAAGAACTTTGGAGAATTTTAGGGCATGATACTTCTATCGCGTATGAAACATGGCCAACATATGATGAGAGCAAGCTAGTCAGTGAAGAAGTAGAAATAGTAGTTCAAATAAATGGAAAAGTAAAAGCAAAATTAATGGTCCCAGCTAAAGCATCGAAAGAAGAAATGGAACAATTGGCATTGAATGATGAAAAAGTAAAAGAACAATTAGAAAATAAAACGATTCGAAAAATCATAGCAGTTCCTGGTAAATTAGTGAATATTGTTGCAAATTAATGATGAAGGAAGGTTTTTACCTTCCTTTATACATAATGGTTAAGGAAAGGATGACTAACAAGTGGAAGAGATTAAAACGATTACACCTGAAGAGTTACAGAAAAAAATAGAAAGCGGTGAGCCGGTAGAATTAGTTGACGTTCGCGAGGATGATGAAGTTAGTGAAGGTATGATTCCTGGGGCTAAACATATAAAAATGGGAGATATTCCATATCGATTAGATGAGTTTGATAAAGAAAAAGAATATATTTTCATTTGCCGCTCTGGAAGAAGAAGCGAAAATGTCTGCAAATATTTAAATGAACAAGGCTATAAAACGGTCAATTTAGTTGGTGGAATGCTAGAATGGAAAGGCGAAGTTAAATAAATTTTGATTATCAATAGAAAAGAATAAAAATACTTTGTTAATTAGCTGATATGAAACGACCACACATAGAAAAATGTGCGGTCGTTTTTGTATTGAAATTTACCTCAAGTAATTAGAAGATATGGATTAGTTCATTTTCAATAAATAATCAAATATAATTTTTAAAATTCTCTCATTGTGAAAATATAGTGTTATTTAACCAATGAAGTCAAACCATTTAATAAACATTTTAAAGATTAAAAAACGGTAATAAAATTAAGTATAAATTTTCCGAATCTTGACAATAATAGTACAAAAAAGCTGAGGGGAAATGGAATGATTCGTGTAAAAGTATTTGATTATGAGCACGAAAAAGATTTAGAGGAAGAAATCAATCACTTTTTAAAAACAATTGATGATCGAAATCTTGTAGATATTAAATATCATGTAGCTGCATTAAATGAAGAAGAAGATGAACAAATTTACTGCTTCTCAGCTATGGTGATTTATCGTGTTTAGAAAAAGTTCTTTGCTTAAAATATTGAACATGAAAAATCGTCACTCATATCTCTTTTATGAGTGACGATTTATTATGTAACGGTGTTTTTTCGCTCCGTCTAAACGGGGGTTCGGCTAAAACCTCCTCGAGAGCTAGTAGGAACCTATAAAAAGGGGAGCTGTATTATACAAATCAATGTCGCTAACAACGTTACTCTAATTTTGATTTAGAGCATATTTTGCTGCATTTACACCGGCTAGTCGACCAGTAACTAAAGCAGATGTAATATTATATCCACCGGTATAACCGTGAATATCTAAAATTTCTCCACAGAAATATAGACCGTTCATCTTTTTCGATGCCATTGTTTGTGGTTCCACTTCTTTGATAGAAATACCTCCACCTGTGACAAATGCTTTTTCTAATGGAAGTGTCCCATTGACTTTAAACGTAAACCCTTTGAAAAATTTAACTAAATTTCTTAATTTCTCTTTTGAAACGTTTGAAGATATTTCATTTCCTGTTAATAAGCTTTTTTCAATTAAAAATAATAAATATCGTTCTGGAACAATTCCTTTTAACACATTTTTTAAAGCTTTTTTCGGTTCTTCTTTCATTTTCTTTACAATTTCTTGGAATAGATCTTCTTCATTTCGATTTGGAAGCGCATCAATTTTCATATCTACTTCTTTCATATTCCATTTTTTCATTGCTTTAACAACAAACTGACTGCATCTGAGGACGGCTGGTCCTGAAATACCAAAATGAGTAAAAATCATATCCATAGTGTGTGTAATAATTGGTTTTCCTTTAGGATTTAGTACAGATAATGAGACGGAACGCAACGACAGTCCTTGTAATGTCTTATTTATAATAAATGGATCTTTAGAAGTTAATGGAACTTCTGTTGGATAAAGTTCTGTTATGGTGTGGCCAGCTTTTTCTGCCCACGGATAACCATCGCCAGTTGAACCAGTATGAGGGACACTTTTCCCCCCTACGGCAACAACAATTGCTGAAGCTTCTAATTTTTCTTTGTTATGTAATAGTGCAGCCTTTACATGGCCATTCTCGTATTCTATATCTATTACAGGAGAGTTGGTACGAATTTCGACATTTAACTCATGTAATCGATTTATTAATGCATCGACGACCGATTGAGCTTTATCAGTAACTGGAAACATACGTCCGTGGTCCTCTTCTTTTAATTGAATTCCAAGGTTTTCAAAAAATTTAATAATATCTTCATTATTAAAAATGGAGAATGCACTGTATAAAAAACGTCCATTTCCAGGAATGTGTTTGATAATTTCATCTACTGGTAATCGGTTTGTTACATTGCACCTGCCACCACCAGAAATGGCAAGTTTTCTACCTAATTTATTTCCTTTATCAACAAGAGTTACTTTTGCTCCTTGTTCTCCGGCAGCAATGGCAGCCATTAATCCAGCTGGTCCTCCCCCAATAACTAACACATCAACTTTCATTTCAGTCACCCTTAACAATTTTTCAATAGCCCTATTATAACAAATAATGATAAAATTATTATTCGATAATAGAAAGTAGAAAATTGTCAAAATGTATGGAAAACATGTAAACTACTAATAGTGTTTATTAGTAGCATGAATTTAATTCGGGAAGGGATTTTATGTCTTCTAATTTAGTAAGAGGGACGTTCATATTAACACTCGGTACTTTTATATCAAAATTTTTAGGGCTCTTTTATGTCATTCCGTTTACTATGATTGTAGGGACATACGGAACAGCACTATATAATTATGGATACATACCATACACAATCATTTTAAGTGTAGCAACAGCTGGTTTCCCTTTAGCTATTTCTAAATTTGTCGCGAAATATAATGCTATTGAAGAATATGCTGTAGGTAGAAAATTGTTTAAATCTGGATTACTTGTTATGTTGGCTACCGGATTTCTCTCTTTCCTGTTTTTATATTTGTCAGCTCCAAGTATTGCTGAGATTGTTATTCCAAATGATGACCTAAAATCTAATCCGGAAGACGTAACATCGGTCATACGAGCTGTTAGCTTTGCATTAATTATCATTCCGTTTATGAGCTTGATTCGAGGCTTTTTCCAAGGAAACCAATCGATGGGACCATCAGCTGTTTCGATGGTAGTGGAACAAATTGTTCGAATTGGTTTTTTATTAGCTGGTGCATTTGCAGCAGTTAACATTTTTCATGGCACTATCGTTTCGGCAGTCAATGTAGCAACATTTGCTGCTTTTATTGGTGGATTAGGAAGTATATTTGTTCTAGGATGGTATTGGACAAAAAGGAAGCATTTTTTTGATGAGCAACTTATAAGAGATCGCGGTACTGTACAAGTCAGTTATAAAGAGATTTATAAAGAGGTTATAGCTTATGCGGTTCCGTTTACCATTTTAGCGATTGCCAACCCATTGCATCAATTGGTCGATCAGTTTACTTTTAATAATGCGATGGCATCCATCGGTAAAGCGGATATTGCTGAAATTGCCTTTTCGGTATTATCTTTCCAAACGTTTAAACTGATAGTTATTCCTTTAGCGTTATCGAACGCCTTTACATTAACATTAGTGCCTTCGATAACAAAAGCATTTTTTGAACAAGATGGTCGGTCACTCCATCGCCAATTAAACCAAGCCATGCAAGTATTGTTATTTTTAACGATACCGGCTACGATTGGACTGATGGTGTTAGCAGAACCGTTGTATACCCTCTTTTATGGTTATGAAGAAGGAATAAATGAATTAGGAACCATTGTATTAACGGTTTACGCTCCGGTAACGATTTTATTTGCCGTATTTGGTGTAACATCTGCCATATTACAAGGAATTAATCAACAAAAAGTTATGGTTTTGAGTATACTAATTGGTTTATTAATTAAGCTAGTATTAAACGTTCCATTTATTCAAATGTTCGAAACGAATGGGGCGGTGTACTCAACAGCGATCGGTTATTTTGTGTCGAACTTGATTAATTTTATCGTAATAAAAAGAAATTTAAATTATCAATTCAGGTTTATTTTCAGAAGAACGTTATTAATATTAATTTTAAACATTGCTATGCTTGTCTTTGTTTATTTGTCATATGAAGCGTTAACGCTTATCTTTTCAACGAAAACGTTTATTGGTTCATTTATGATTGTTATTGTATCAGGGGCGATTGGAGTTCTCATTTATTTCTATTTAGGAGTAAAAACACGACTAGCTATCCTTTTATTAGGAAAGAAAGTAGAGACCATAGCCAAAAAGTTACGGTGGTTAAAATGATTGAAAAGTTGCATCGAACGTTTGTTGATGCAACTTTTTCATACCATTAATAATAAGTGTCTTCTCTTGTTAATCCTAATCGACGTTCTACGCGATCTAAACGTCTGTCAATTTGGTTAACTCTTCGGTCGAGTCTTTCAACTTGTCTTTCTAGTCGTTCTAGTCTACGTTCTAATGAACCAGTACCTGGAAAACCTGGAATGCCAGGAAAACCACCGCCAGGGAATCCAAACGTTTGCCCAGGGATTTGGCCACCTTGCATTTGACGATAATACATATACATACCTCCTCATATTCATGAAGTACGGTATTAGTCTATGTCTATATATTGAAAATGGAAACAGACATTAGCCTAAAGGAGTAGTGAATAGATTGAGAATTGACAAATTATTAGCGAATTTAAATTATGGTAGTAGAAAAGATGTGAAGAAAATTATAAAAGAAGGGGCTGTTTTCATTAATAATGAAGTCATTAAAGACCCGAAAACACATGTCGATCCATATAAAGATCAGATTTCTGTTAATGGCGAAGAAATTATTTATCGAGAATACATATACTTAATGATGAACAAACCGCAAGGAGTGATTTCTGCCACAGAGGATGTAAAAGAAAAAACGGTGGTTGATTTATTAACGGAAGAGTATCAACGATTTGAGCCATTTCCAGTTGGAAGATTAGATAAAAATACGGAAGGGCTTTTACTATTAACGAATGATGGGCAATTAGCACATCGTTTGCTTTCACCAAAAAAACATGTCCCAAAAACATATTATGCAAAAATAGAAGGGAAGGTAACCGAAGAAGATATCGAAGCATTTAAAGAAGGAATTATCCTTGACGACGGATATAAAACGAAACCAGGAGAGTTAAAAATATTAAAGAGCGGAGAAATTTCAGAAATTGAATTAACAATTACAGAGGGGAAATTCCATCAAGTGAAAAGAATGTTTAGTGCTGTTCAAAAAAAGGTAGTTTATTTAAAAAGAATCTCTATGGGACCATTACAATTAGATCCAAATTTAAAATTAGGAGAGTACCGTGAATTAACAGATGATGAACTTAAATTAATTTTATAAAAAATTTTTTTATTTACCGAAAAAAAAACGCCACTAATGGCGAAAGATATGTTATTGATTATGGTCTACGATGAAATTTTTACTTTTTTTCCTGTTGTTGTCCATCTGCCCCTGCTAGGGCTTTTTACTAAGTCATTATATACTAAAACATTTAAGTCTCGTTGAATAGTTCTAGGAGTGATGCCAAACTCATCTACAAGATCCTGGGTAGACACCGTTCCATGTTCCTGAATATACATGTAGACTGATTTTATACGGTTTAACATCCGGTCTGTTGAAGGTTTCAAAAAACCACTCCTTTGAATATTTTGCCCACTGACGAACTCCGACAACCGACAAGAAGATGTAATTTGTTATGTTTTAATCGTAGACACTCCTTTTTTATTGAATTAAATTATAGGTTATTAACAGTATAACCTTTCTGTATATTTTTATCTACTTTAATTGTCGGAAATTGCAGAAAAGTTTATAAAATAGGACTGATTCTTTAATTCATTTATATGTTAATGCCATTCAATTATGTGTATACAATATGTTTTCCATTTCAAAAAAGGTAATGTAAAAAGTTCTATGAAACAACAAAAAAATAAAATTTTAAACTTTAGATAGGCAAAAAACGACCGCCATCG
>NZ_JBYLHW010000077.1:0-11742 GCF_057747715.1 Bacillus sp. JST-5
CTTCCTTCAGATTCCGCGTCACCACGGACACCCTTGCGTTAAGCTAACTGCTACTTCTGCCTTCGCAGCTCGGGACTCTCACCCTATAGATTACACCCATGCCGGGCGCACACAAAAAATGGCAGAAAGTCCAAATCAACTTTCTGCCATTTTTTTCTTGAGCAAAGGTATTGACATTATATACCCATAAGGGTATATTTTTAATTAGAAAAATACCCCCAAGGGCATATTAACTGAAAGGAGAATTTTTAATGAAATCAATAACAACTGGAGAATTAGCAGACAAATTAAGGAAAAATGAAAACATCCGAATCATTGATGTACGGGAAGATTATGAAGTCGCTAATGGAAAGATTCCGGGTGCCATCCATATTCCTTTAATGGGACTTCCCGAACACCTTGATCAGTTGAATAAAAATGAACATTATTACTTAGTTTGTCATTCCGGCGCCAGAAGTGCTACCGCATGTACCTATCTCGAGCAAGCTGGCTTCGATGTAACAAATGTCGAAGGCGGCATGATGTCCTGGTTTGGAGAACTCGAATATTAAAAATCCGGAGGTTAATGACATGAAGAAAAAAATTTTAATTGTTGGGGGCGTTGCCGGTGGTGCTTCCGCCGCAGCCCGTTTACGAAGATTGGATGAAAATGCTGAAATCATTATGTTTGAAAAAGGCCCCCATGTTTCCTTTTCAAACTGTGCATTGCCCTACTATTTAAGTGGAATGGTTTCAACAAGTGATAAACTCATTCTTAATAAACCGGAAACTTTTAAAAAGAGATTCAACATCGATGCTCGAGTCAACCAAGAAGTAGTAAAAATTAATCGCGATACAAAAACCGTTTCCGTTAAAAATTTGATCACCGGTGAAACATATGAAGAAACTTATGATAAGCTCATTCTGTCACCTGGGGCAAAACCGATTGTTCCAAAGCTAGAAGGAATCGATAACCCAAATGTCTTTACGATTCGCAATGTGGTTGATATTGAAAATCTCCGTGAATATTTGACGAAAAATAAAGTTCAAGATATTGCAGTCATTGGCGGTGGCTTCATCGGTATCGAAGTAGCTGAAAATTTGAAACTGGCTAATTACAGTGTCACGTTAATCGAATTTGCAGATCAAGTGTTATCGCCGTTCGATTATGATATGGCCCAAATCATTCATAAAGAATTGTATGACCAAGGCGTCACTCTCGTATTGAAGGATGGTCTAGCCAAAGTTGGTGACGGCTTTGTAGAAACCCAATCCGGAAAAACTATCAAAGCTCAAGCCGTAGTTCTGGCGATTGGTGTCCGGCCCGATACGACCTTAGCAGAAGATGCGGGACTTGAAATCGGTGAATTTGGCGGAATCAAAGTAGATGCCAACTATCAAACGAGTGATCCAAATATTTATGCTATCGGGGATGCGATTGAAGTGTACCATCGCCTCACCCATAGCCCGACTCGTTTGGCATTAGCCGGACCGGCACAAAAACAAGCCCGGGCTGCTGCAGATCATATCTACGGTATTCCGAACCGAAATCTCGGCGTAATCGGTTCCTTTTCATTAAAACTTTTTAATTTGAATCTAGCCGCAACAGGCCTAAATGTAAAATCTGCAGAAAAAGCCGGAATTTCCTATGATTACGTCTACATTTTCCCAAACGATAAAGTCGGTATTATGCCGAATAGCCACCCGCTCCATTTTAAGCTCATTTACGAAGTTCCTACAGGAAAAATTTTAGGAGCTCAAGCGCTTGGAAAAGGAAATGTAGATAAACGAATTGATGTAATAGCGGCACTCATTCATATGAACGCTACATTAGAAGACTTGAAAGATTTGGAACTTACCTACTCTCCCCTTCTTGGCACTGCCAAGGATGTTATAAACAACGCAGCATTAGTCGCCTTAAATCAACTTGAAGGTCGATATAAAGAAGTTAAAGTTACTGAAGTCCGCAAACTCGTTCAAGAAAATGCCTTTATCATCGATTCTCGCGAAAGACACGAGTTTAACCGCGGACACTTAATAAATGCCATCAATATTCCGTTAAGTGAATTCCGCGAGCGACTTGACGAAATTCCGAAAGACCGTCCAGTCTACATCCATTGCCGCTCCGGACAGCGTAGTTACAATATGGTGATGGCTCTTAAACATTTAGGTTTTGAAAACGTGTATAACATTGCCGGTTCCTTTAAAGGGATCTGTCTGTACGAATATTTTAATGATGTAACAACGGGCCGGAAAAAAATCGTTACAGAATACAATTTCACCTAGTATTAGACTAACATTTTGCAAGATCTGTAGGAGGTTGAATCATGGAATACGATAAACAGATTACAAACCGCTTGAAAAGAATTGAAGGTCAACTTCGTGGTGTAATAAAAATGATGGATGAACAGAAAGAATGTAGAGATGTGGTCACTCAATTGGCGGCCTGTCGAAATGCCATAGATCGCACCATTGGCTTAATCGTCAGCAAAAACTTGGAACATTGCATTCGTATCAATATTGAACAAGGTAAAGATACCGAAGAACTTGTCAAAGAAGCTATCGATCTACTTGTAAAAAGTCGTTAATTTAGTGTGAAGGAGAAGAACATATGGAAATTTTACAATGGGTGATGATCATTGCGATTGTTGCATTCATCCTCTACCGCTTCCTCCCTGTTCGAGGGGTAGAAAATCTAACAGTCCAAGAGTTAAAGGAAAAATTGCGCGACAAAAATATACAGTTTATTGATGTGAGAACTCCTGGTGAATACCGACTCAATCACATTCGCCAATTTCAAAATATTCCTTTGTTTGATTTGCCTAATAAATCAAGCAAGCTAGACCGTGATAAAGAAGTGGTTGTCATCTGTCAAAGTGGCATGAGAAGCATGAGGGCTTGCAAAATGTTAAAGAAACAAGGATTTTCAAAAATCTATAATGTCCGTGGTGGAATGAATGCTTGGCATTAACAATATGATCAGGAGGAAAACAATGAAAAATAATGTAACGGTTTATGTCACATCAACCTGCCCATTTTGTACAATGGTTAAAATGTTTTTGAAACAAAACAATATACCTTTTAAAGAAGTCAATGTTGAACATGACCCAATTGCCATGCAAAAATTAATTCAAACAACCGGTCAACTTGGTGTTCCTCAAACCGAAGTTAACGGTCATTGGGTCATTGGCTTCAACCCAGGCGCCATCATGGCTGCACTTGAACAATAATACCTCTTAAAAAAGACGACGCAAATGTCGTCTTTTTTTAGAATAGTATTATGAATGAACGTTATTGTTTAAGCTATGGTAAAATTAAAACAATCAATTAAATTGAAAATTATAAATATTTTTTGGTGGTGAGATTAGTGACGAAAGGGTTAAAAATTAACTCTTTCGAACCCGTTATATCCAGTAATTCTCGGGTACTAATTTTAGGAACAATACCCGGTGTAGAATCGCTCTCAAAAGGACAATATTATGCGAACGAAAGAAACCAATTTTGGCATATCATGACTTCAGTTCTTAACATAGAATTTCCTAATGACTACCCAAGAAAAATAAACATATTAAAAAATCATAAAATTGCTCTTTGGGATGTAATTCATGTCTGTGAAAGGGTTGGCAGTCTTGACTCCAACATTAAATATGAAGAACCTAATGATATTGAGAGTCTTCTCAATAATTTTCCTACTATCAAACTAATTGTTTTTAATGGTAGTAAAGCATTCAAAGTATTTAAGAAACATATCGGATTTAAATTGTTTTCTGGGGTTGATTTCGAGAGACTGCCTTCAACAAGTGCAACACCAGGAAAAAATGTAAAAACCTTCGAGGAAAAAGTGGAAGACTGGAGTATTATAAAGAATTACATAAGTTAGTATTCATTTAACTTACTAAAATAAAAACAGCGTGGGCGTCAGTGGACTGATATGCTCCCCTTAAAGTAGACAGTGGTAAAAAATAAAAATCTGTACTTTGGGGGAGTATTTTTTATGTCTAAAAGAGCACGTCCTTTAGAGGAAAAAATGAAGATAGTTAAAGCCTTTAAAAACGGTAATCATACTATTTCTGAATTAGAATTTATTTATCATGTGCGTAATGTAAGGTTTATGAATGGATATATAAATTTGATAAATACGGTGTGGATGGATTAAAAGAATCATCTACTTGGAACAAATATTCAAAAGAACTTAAATTACAGGCTGCTAAGGATTATCTTAGTGGGGAATTTTCCCTTCGGGATGTTACTAGAAAATATGAAATTTCAAGTGATTCCGTCCTTCGTCAGTGGATAAAGAGGTATAATGGTCATAGAGAATTAAAAGTGTATTTCGCAAGTGAAAAGTGAGCCATTTCGCAATTTAAATTTGAGCCACTTTATCCGTACTTGAATTTATCCATTCCTCAGTTTCCCTCATTCTAAATGATGGGCCAACCATATTTATTACATGAGATTTGTGTGTTAAACGATCTGTTAATGCTGCAGTTAAAACTGGATCGTGGAAAATCTCCTGCCATTTTAAAAATGACAGGTTGCTTGTAATTATGGTTGATCTCCTTCCAGCCCGTAATGATAGGTGAGAGAATAGTAATTCTGCACCCTCCTTATCAAATGAGATATAGCCTAATTCATCGAGAATAACTAAGTCATATTTTTCGAATTTTAATTCGAATGATCTTAGTGTTCTCTCAGAACGATGTTCTTTTAGTTGGTTAATTAACGAAGGTACTGTCGCAAAAAACACTCTATATCCAGCTAAGCAGGCTTCCATCCCTAACCCTAGAGCTATATGCGACTTTCCAGTTCCTGGTGATCCAGTAAGAATAACATTTTGACCTTCCTTAATAAAATCTAACGATTTTAAGTGTGGTAGTTTCTGCTGTGCTTGCTCTGGTAAGGCATCCACAACTAATTCTTCTAATAGTTTTTTCTGAGGAAAATTAGCTGCTCTGATTCTATTCTGCTTCGCACGTACTAATCGATCACTTTTCTCTTGTAAAAGCTCTTGTAATAAAACCTCAAAGGCTTGTTTAGGATTATTAAAATTTGTTTCATCCTGAACCATTTTTCGAATACTAGGTAAACGCAATTCCTTACATATCTCAATAATTTGTTGTTTTTTATCCATGATTAGTTACTCCTTCATCTATTTGATTAAACATATTCGCATATGCTCTCATGTTACTTTCTGATTGATTCATAGTTTCATCACGGTTATGCACACTTATTTTTTCAGAATTAGTTTGCTCGCAGATAAATAATATTCTTTCTGTATTTACATATCCAAATCGGATTGAATTTAATTGCTTTACAGCTTGCATAACCCTTTCCAAGTTATTTTTTTCTTTAATGTAAAGGAGTAACTCTATGAATTCTTTCTCTTTTCCTATATAATGATTGTTGTATAATTTTTTAATTTGTGTCGGTGCCTGCTTAAAACTTTGACTTTGAGCTATGGCACCTTTTTTCTTTTGGAATGTTTTTAAATAGTGGTAAATGTTCATTTCCCATTGATGCAATCCCCAATGTCGTGGATGTTCTGCTACTAATTCTCCTTCAATAAATAATTTTATTTTCTCAGCACCTACTTTTACTTTGATATACTTACCTACATGTCCTTCCGGTACAGAATAATGATTTTGTTTAATTACGACCGTACTATACTTATCTACTCGGCATTCAACTAAATCTGCTACGTCAAATGGAGCTATTAGAGGTAGATTTGATTCTGATCTTTCTTTTTCCATTAAGACAATGTGTTTTTCTTTATGTTCGTGATGATACCTTTCATTTATTTTCTCTAATGACTTAGTGAGATGATCTTCAGCCTCTTTTAGACTCGCAAAAGAGTATTGTGATGAAAAAGCCTTTCTTCTAATAAACTCAACACTTCGCTCAACATGTCCTTTTTGATTGCCTTTTCTCGGTTCACATAGACGAATTTTAAATTGATAATAATTTGACAGATTTATCATGCTATCTGTAATGGATCTTTCTGTTCCAACAAACGATTTAACAACTGTCCTCATATTGTCGTAAGTGAATACCGTAGGTATAAAACCAACGTGCTCTATAAATTTTGTATGTACATCTAAAACACAAACTTGTGATTCGGACTGATAAAGCTTTGCGAATCGATAATTACTATGAGCCAACGTAAATACTGCAAGTGAATAACTTTTTATTATCCCTCCTATCTCTAGCTTTACTTCACCCCAATCAAATTCCACTTCATATCCAGGTTCACAATATCTTCTGATAAAAACTTCCTTAGCTTTTGTTGTGACCTCATTAACAAAGTTTCTTACTGTGGTATAACTTATTGAATATCCAGCATCTATCAACTTTTCATGCATATCTATCATCTTCATTTGCTGTTTACGCATATTGTGCTTTCTTTTCCACTCATTATCTTTTATATAGCCTTTTAAAATCGTTTCTATTTCCTCTGTTAACACCCTTTTACTGTTATTAATCCTTTTTTTATATGTAGGAGGTTTTAGAATATCTTCTGCAATCGGGAGATTGCGAGTATCCTTATGTCTACTAGCCTCATATTCTTTTATATATTTACTTACAGTATTTCGGGACTTTTTTGTCCTCCTTGCAATTTCCCTTTGACTTATCCCCCCAAATATAATTTTATTATTGATTACTTCAGCTTCAGATTGATCACTCCAGTTTTCCCCCTAAATATTCATTAGGGTTATTATTTTCCTATAGAGTGGCTCAGTTTTTAATTGCTATGGTGGCTCACTTTTAAGTTACCATATACACTACCAATCAATTGACTGAGTCTAAGCCACTAATACACAGTGACCGTGGGTATCAATATACTTCACCTGGTTTTAAACGAAGGGTCGATAAGGCAGAAATGACTCACAGTATGTCACGAGTAGGAAAATGTATTGATAACGGACCAATGGAATCATTTTGGGGAACTCTCAAATGTGAAGAATATTATTTACATAAGTATGAGACTTTCGAAGAACTATCAAAAGCTATTAATGAATACATTTACTTTTACAACAATGAAAGATATCAAAAAAGATTAAACGGCCTTAGCCCTATTGAATATAGAGCTAAAGCCGTATAGATTATTTTTATTATTTCCACTGTCTACTTGACAGGGGGCAGTTCAATTTCGCTATCCCCACGCTTTCTTATTCTCTTATATTTTACTTAATTCATCCAAAAATGCGGGTCTTCGGTGATATGTTTCTTTAAGTTTATGAATTAGTTCCTGAGCAATCTCACGTCCAAAAATATTTAAATACTTTCGTATAATATAGCACACTGCTCGATAATTTGAACGGTTCGATCCCTCACTTGCTCGATTTTCAATATGTTTTCGGTAAATTTTTTCTACCTCATCGTAATAATCATTTAATAAATATTTGTAATACCATTCAATCAGATGCTCTTTTTCTTGACAGTATTGTAGTAATTTTTCGTAAAGTTTTTCCTCTAATAAAATGTCCAAGTAGGTAGATTCTCCATACGGATCATTTTCAAAATGAGCCAAAATCTTTACTAAAATACTTGACCACTCATCCGGTTGATAGAGATTTTTTAATTTTCCATAATAGGAAAAATCATCATCATATAATAATTGTAAGGTCACTTCACGCTGATTTTCTATATCTCCAAGGGCTACATAAGCTTGAAGTTTAAATTTTTTCCAAATAGACAAATCACGATGCTTTAGTTCTTTTTTCTCTGCATCCTCACATAATGCTATTACCTTCTCGTACTCTCGATTATCCAAATGAAACAACACGGCTTTTTCCCGGAATTCTGCCGTATTAATATATTTGTAAATAAATTGGAGGGTCTTTTCTTCAGGATCCCAAAGCTCCATGATTTTTAATTGGATAAGTCGCAATTCAGTTTTTCCATAATCATCATAGAATGAATATTTACTCGATTGTTTCGAAAGATTTAATTCAAGATAATCTTCTAGTTTTGTACGTAATATGTCATTGTCACAAAAATAAGTCAAGCTTTCCAAAAGACTGTGTCGCCAATCGACCATATCGTCATAACGACGATGTTTTGCTTCTTTAAAAATCGCATCAAACACTTTTTTCCTCATAGTTTCATTAAAGATTGCCATACCTGCTGAGACCGCTTCATTGATAATATCTAAACACTCGTCGATAACGATCCCCGCTTCCCCACCGGAATCATCACTGTAGTCCAACATATCGACTACAAAAGACAAAACAGTTAAAGCCAAATAAATCGCTCGATCAGCTTCACCATTTTCCATTTTACTTCGGGCCTTATCTAAAGTAACTTCTGCTCCATAAAGTGCGTCACTCACCCGATTCCAATCAATAAATCCGCGTCTTTTTGCTCGATTGATCGATTCGCGAATGAATTTTTTACTATTGGCGATTTCATCTTCTTCGGAGGAAAATTGGAATAAAAGCTTCTTTTCTAAATGGGGATATTCGTTTGTAAAATCAAGAATGATACGGACAAGTTGTTCTTTGGACAATTCGTTTAAGATATCCTTTAATTCTTTTTTCTTCTTTTTTTGGGCTGGTATTTTCTGTGGTTGTTTTTTTTCGTCTTCAATAATATCTCTCACGGCATAAAATGTTGCTGCTACATGTTTACAAAACTCTCCCCAGTCATAGGGACAATCACAAGAAGTAAATAAAATGGTACCGTCCTCTTCTAGCTGGATTCGTACTGTATAATCATCTGAACCTACTACATTAGCTTCGAAAATTCCTTCTTCTTTCTCTGTTATTTTTTCAACATGTCCATCACAAAAGTAATCCCAACCGCGTTCTAAAATGACGACATCAAGAAACTCTTCAAAATTTGATATGTTCATGTTTCGAACTCCTTCACTTTATGCTTTTATAACAAGACTTCAGCTCTTTAACTTTTCTTGAAATATAGGAAAGGTTAATTTAAATCTATCAAAACTAACCACTCAATAAAACAGTTTTCTGATAAATTTTGATAGGAAACCTCCTTTCAGTATTGAATAATAATTATAGTGTGTAAACTCATTTTATAGGAGGCCAAAATGACAACGAATCTGTATTTTGTAAGACATGCCCATTCAACCTATACACCAGATGAATTAGGTCGACCATTATCGGAAAAAGGCATACAAGATGCCCGTATTGTAACCGAACTACTAATAAAGGAAAACATCGATTATGTTTATTCCAGCCCCTATAAACGGGCCCTTCAAACCGTTGAAGGGATTGCTAAACATATCAATCAGGAAATTGTCATTGTGGACGATTTTAAAGAAAGAAGATTAGCTGAGGGATCAGTAGAAGATTTTTCAATGGCCATTACAAAGGTATGGAAAGATTATGACTTTGCCTGGCCTGGCGGGGAATCAAGCCGAATGGCTCAAAAACGAGGGGTCAAGGCAACACTTCAGTTGTTAGAAAAACTTCCTGGAAAAAACATTGTCATCGGCACCCATGGTAATTTGATGGTATTGATTATGAATTGCTTTGATTCGAAATACGATTTTGAATTTTGGAAGGAACTTAAAATGCCGGATATTTACAGACTATCTATTAATGGTACGGAATTGGTGAATGTACAAAGAATTTTTAAAGATGCAAACGAAGATTAGTAGAAAATAGAGAATTATACTCTAAAAAGAAGAAAAATCTCCAAGAAACCGGTTTGGAATTTTACGGATATTCTTTTGAAAATAGATGTTGAATTATTTAAACCCCTTTTAATTACTATTGTTGAGAGGAAAAAGTTCGATGCCCGATCCCTTCGATTGTATGACTGATTTAATTTTCGTTGAATCAAAAGATAACTGGTTTTTATTTGCCTAAGGAATAGGTTTCATATGATCGCCAAGGGTAGCGTCTTTCCGTAATGGACGGTTGGTTAGCTCTTGCCCAAGGGCATCTTGAACCTCTTTGGATGTTACAAAATCAACGAATTTCTTCGCATTCTCCAAATTCTTTGCACCTTTAATAATCTCGACTCCCGCATCCAAAAATACAGTTCCTTCTTCCATGTAAACAACTTTTACATTAGCACCATCCATGACATAGCTAGCTGCAGGATCTTCATAGGTAAGACCTACGACATACTCACCATCAGCTACGGCTTTATGAACGGCACCAGAACCGCTGGCAACTTTTCCTTCCATATTAATTATCAATTGCTCTACATATTCCCATGCCTCTTCGGACTCATAGCCACCCATAGCAAGCAACATGTTTGTCAAGTGGGCAAATGCAGAACTAGAACTTAGAGGATCAGCACCAATGATTTTTCCTTTTAAGGCAGGATTTAATAAATCTTTATATCCATTAATTCAATGTCTCCTGCCAAATCCATATTCACTAACAAGACACTTCCATCAGCGACATACGGTGTCAAAAATCCGCCGACATTTTTATGTCCATCCAACATGTACTCATCATTGGCGGACACATAGGGCTCAAAAGTCTGGATAATTTAATACTTGTGCCTTACTTCCGCCGAATAAAATGTCTGCATAAGGATTATCTTTTTCTGACTCAAGACGTTTAATTAATTCACCAGTACCTGCAGAAATCAATTCGACTTTAATGCCCGTTTCTTTTTCAAACATCGGAATAATGAGGTTAATCATATCTTCACTGTTTGGAGAATAAACGACGAGTTTATTACTTTCATCACCGCTTTCTTCTTTACCCCCACAAGCAGCTAAAGATAAAATCAGCCCTAAAACTAGAAAAATGCTTAATAACTTTTTCAAAATGACCACCTCTTCATCAAGAGTATTTGTTGACACTATCATTATTACAAACTAATAAAGCGCTTACAATTGCACTATTAAAAACCTTTGTGCAAAATACGAAAGTTTGTGCATTTTTCACAATATCACTAAAGAAAAGCTGTTGATTTCATGAACGCTCAAAAACAATTTCTTGCAAACTTTTTATAATTTTGAGATAATTTTTATATTAAACATATCATTCCGATTTCTGGAATTTTAGGCGGTGGATAATTTATGAAAACAAGGATTGGAATTATTATTTCCTTACTTTTTATTGGTGTAATAGGTTTTGTAATTTGGTATTCGCTCCCAAAGAAAATTGATCAAACCTTTAACGGCTATTTGTTCGGTACAGGGGAAAAAGACGAGATTAATGAAGAGGTTACGATAACAGTAAAGGGAGAGATGTATAAAAAGTTGTTTGGACAGGACCGTTTTAAAGGGACGATTGATATTCAGGGGGATATTCCTGAAAATCTCGTATTGAATGAAGAAGATGTTGTGATCTCTTTTATTGATAATAGTGGTATTCTTTCAACGTTCAATTTTAAAAGGCATTACGGCCAACTTTTTATTAATTCGAACTTTAATAAATTAGCAATTATTGTATTTGATGAGGTTGAACGTAGAAAAGACGGTGCTTCATATAGTTGGGACCCAGAAAATGGACTTGGAATTGCCGCACCTGCAACAAATCGAATTGAAGCACTTGAGATTTCAAACGAAATAATCAATATCTTAAAAAAGCCACTAGAATATTAGCACAACATAGATTTAAATTTTGTCTGATCCTTCTTTCAACTTTGCCATGGTTATCTATTTAGTAACCATGCTTTTTTATTATTAAAAAAGATTGAAAAAAGAAAAAAATCGTGGTATTGTTTTTAACAATATATTTTTTCACAATAATGATGAAGTCCTGCGGTAATATGTCAAGCACCAAAATCAAAGGAATTGGAAATTCTAAACCGCAAAAGTTCTAAAAAAGGCAA